>NZ_KB911493.1 GCF_000383515.1 Mesomycoplasma hyorhinis ATCC 17981 | reverse complement strand
ATCATATGGAATTTGTTCAGAACCTAAATAAAAAGTCATTGTATTATTTGTAAAATCATAATCATTTCTATATGATAATGGATTTCCATCTTTTCCACCAAAGAAGTATAAATCACCTTTTTGGTTTATAAATGAAGCGTAAACTGCTTCAGGAAATGCAGTTTGAATTTGTGCGTCTGTATTTCGTTGATAATCAACTGTAACTGAATTAGTATAATTATTGTATCTTATATTTTTAATTCCAAATTTATTTTGATCAACATTTGTATTAAGATCAATATTAGAAGTTAGACCCAAAATATTACTATTTGAATTTGGATCATTTATTGCTCCAAATCATCAAGCTCCAACATTTACTGAAAATGGAGTTTGAATAGTGTTAATAAATTTAGAAGAATTTTTAGCAAATAATACAGGTTTATCTTTTATTGAAAGATTATCAAAATTAATTGAAAGTATTTTAGAAAGTACTTTTTGTCTTAGATTTAAACTATCAGTTCCAGAGCCAACTTGCAAGTTAATAATTTTTGAATTTTGCTGTGTTCCTGTGGTTTTTATTTCTCTTACATATGTATTAATTCTTTTTTCTATATCAGTGTTTGAATATGTACCGGAATCATCAAGAATGTTAGAAGGTTTATATTCTGAATCTTGTGAAGGATATTTATATCTAAAATTAATTTTAGAATTATTATTTAATGAATTTGTATAGTTTGGAATGTCTTCTGCATCAGTTGCACTAATATCACTATATTGTGCATTTACGTCAAATTCTCTATTATTTCCTTCACTATATGTAAGATTTCTAAAGTTCAAAATGGATTGTTTAGATTTTAGCTCTAATTGAATTTTATTGATAGTTTGTCAAGCTATTTGATTTCCATATTCTATATTTTTAGTCATTGTGTTATACAACTCACGTCTTCTTCAAGTAGGTGATAGTTCAGGATAGAGTTCTTCTTGTAATGTATTAATTTTATTATTTGGATCATATACTTCAAAAGAATAAATCATTTTTGCATCAGGTAAAAATGTTCCAGTAGTTTTTTCTAACACAAATCAATCTGGTGAATCCACATAAAGTGGATCAGTATTTTGAGCTGAATTACTATTTGCATCAGCGTAAGTGTGAATAACATCACTATTTAGATTTCCTACGCTCATTGCAGTCTTACGATCAAGATCTTCGTAATAAGAATACTTGAATCTAATTCTTTTGTTTTTGGTCTTTTGATTACTATTTTGAGACTCAATAGTTGAATTTAATGTTACTCAGTCTTTAGCATTACCTTGCATAAAGACTTTAACAGTTGTGGTTTTTTCAACTGAATTGTGTTCTATTTCAACATTGTCTAAAAATTTAACATTAGATTTTTTTTGATCTGTTCAAAATTCAAAGTTTCAAGCATTTGAACCATTATTGCTAACTGCTCCATTTGAAAGTAAACCAATTTTGTCTTTGGCTAATGCATCATTTTTATCGTAAAATACTAATTTAACAGGAGCAATATAAGTATTTTCTTCACCTTGTTCATTTGTTGTTTGCAATAATTCAATGGATTTTAATTTTGGTTGTGCTACTTTTGTTTCAAATAATAATTTATTAGAAAAGAACTTAGCAATATCATCTGATATTCTAGATTGTAGAGGTTGTTGCTGATTATTTTGAATTGATGAATCAACTAATTCAACTCCTTCAATTTTATATCTTGTACCGGAGTCAACATCAGGTCCTTGTAAATCAAATTCTGCTTCAAATGTATTAGGTGCAGTTTGAGTTACAGTTGTAGGAGGTTTAATAGTAGCTATGGTTTTTGAAATTTTTTGTAAACCTTCTACACCATCTTTGTATTCTTTGTATTTTAATTTAATTTGTTTTGTATTTAAATATTTATCCAACTCACCATTAAAAGTTAATTTTAATTTTACTGAATTAGCAGTATTAGATACTTGCATAATATCTTTGATTTCAAAATCTTTAGCTATGGTTTTAAAAGTTTTAGAAACATTTGGTTTAAATGCAATATTTACACCAGATGCACCTTTTAAAAACTGTAGTGATTCAATAGTATAAGATTTTAATTTATCTAAATGTGATAAGTAAAACTTAATTTGACCTGGATTTTGTGGATTTGGAACTACTTGTGAATAGTATTTTTGATTATTGTTATCACTTAATACTAAAACTACAGGTTCATTAATTAATTGAGGATCATATGAATTTAATTTAAAAGTTAATTCAGCACTAGTTTCATCTACTGTAGCATTAAATGATTCTATATTTGTAATTGTATAAAAATCTTTAGTAATATTTCCATTATTAGTAAGACCTTCTACTGTTACACCTTGTCTTACATCTTGTGAAGCACTTGAATTTAAAACTTGAATTTGTTCAATGCTGTACTCTGTAGCTGCTTTAATTTGATCAGAATTAGTTAATTCAACATCAGCGTAAACTAATCCACTATTTTGTTGAGCTTTATCTACATGCACTTGTACTACTTTATTAATTGCACTAGATGTTTGTGTTTGTTCTGATAAAGCATTTTTTTTAGAATTTAATTTAACATTTATATATTGATTATTTAAAAAATTATCAATTGTTTGAAAATAAATTCTAAATTTAGCTTTTACATTATTATCTGTATTATTTTGTAAATTTGCTTCAGTAGTTGCAAAATCAGAATAATTATAAACAATATTAGTTACTGTAGCTTTTGTTAAAATAGTGGAAAATGTAGCTGTTGAATTTTGTTCAATATTGTATTCAATATTATCAATAATTACTTTTTTAACTTTGTATTGTGTTCCTTTTTTTAATCCTCTTAAATTAAAAGTTAATATATTTTGATTAACATTTGCATTTGATAAATTAACATTTGCATTTGATAAATTAACATTTGCATTTGATAAATGAGTACGCGATGTAGCTACTTGGAAAATATCATTTTGATTAGTTTGAGCTAGAGTGGATTCTGCAAAAACAATATAGGCTATTTTGTTATCTTGGATTTGGTGTCCTAGATTTTTAAAACTTAATGTAACAGTAGCTGAATTTTCTTTTTTATTTGTGTAAAAAGTTTCAAATTGGGCTTTGGTTTCAAATAATTTGTCATTATTTTGGATTTTTACATCAAAAGTAGAATCATTTTTTTGAGCAATAATATTAAATTTATTTGTATCTAATTGATTTGCTTGAATTTCATTTTGAAAATCTGATTTAGAATTAATTTCAATTTTTTCAACTACATATTGAGTATTTACAGTTAATGGTTGATTAGTTTGACCTAATTTAAATTCAGCTTTATTTTCTTTTATTTCTACTTCATCGGATTCAAGAAGTTGTGAAGCAGAAGTACTTATAGCACCTACTTTTTTGTAAAATAATTTTGCTTTTCTTTTTACCCTAGTTAAATCTTCATTAGTATCATCAAAATATGCAGTAACTGTAGCTTGTGTTTCTTTTAATTGTGAATTAGCTAAATATTTTAATTCTTTTACTTTAGATTTAGAAGCTGGTGTTGTATAAATATTAGCTTGTGAAGTTTCTGGATTTTTATAAGATGACATTATAATGTTTTGATTATCATATGTTGTAGATAGAATCTTGTAAATAGAAGCTTTTTTATTTATTAATACAAATTCTACTTTATAGTTGCCATCATTATCAGTTGGGTTTAAATTAGTAATACTTTTAGCGGATGAAACAATTTCTACTTCATTAGTTGATAAATTTTTAACATATAAATTAAATTTATTTTTATCACTATCTTGCAAATTATAACTAGTTGAATAATAAGTTGCAATTGTAGTATTTACTGCTGTTGGGGTTTCATCAACTTGGATTTTGTAATCATAAGTAGAGATTCTAAGTGGTTCTATAAGTCTAGTTTCATTAATTTTTTTATTTGGATCTTGTGATTGTTTAAATTGAAAATTAAGTTGTTTAAGATCATCAGAAGGGTTTACTAATTCTATCTTTTTAATTCTATATCTAGTTCCTTCAACTAATTGATTTTGACTAGCGTATTTATTTTTTTCATTTTTTTGAGTTCCAATTGATTTTACTGTATTAGTGTGTTGGATTTGTTGTTGTTGGTCTATTTGTGATTCTACTAAAACAACTTTTTGTGTATCTGAAGTACTAGTTGTATCACCAGTTAAAGTGAATTTAACTGAAGAATTAATTATTTGGAAATTTTTCTGTGATAAAGTTTGAATATGTGTTATATCTTGACCAATTTGTCTACCATCTTCTGCAATTCTTTCATAAGTAATTTTAGCAGATGAACCATTTAAATAAGTATCATGTATATTGTCAAATTTAATGTCAACAACAGCAGTAGTACCTCTTGCATCTGGATAATCTACTTGAATATCTTGAATAGTAGCAATTGTTGGTTTTGTATAAAAATCACGATGATTTTGTTGATCAATTTGTTGATTTAACTCTAAATCATTTGCTTTAGCATCTGCTTGGTTATCATCACCTAATTTAACTGATAAAACTTTATAACGTTCGAGCACATTTAAACTTCTTAAATCAAAGTTTGCTTTGTATTGACCATTTGAATTAGCAATATGATTTGCAGATTTTAAAGTTTTAATTGAATTATCTTTTTGTGATTGATAAGTAATTCAAGCATATTTAGTTGTTAATTTAGTATCTTCTGAGTTAATTTGAATATTGATTTGTCCAGTTGAATTTTCTAAACGCTCTGCTTGAAGAGTTTCTACAATAGGTTGAGTTCTAAATTCAGAATCATCTGAAGATAAAGGAGTTGAAGCTGCAACATCAGAAGAATTTTGATTATATACATCTAAAGCAATTTTTGTATTTGCTAATTTGTTTGCATCTGCAACTTTAGTATTGTGAAAATCTATAGATTCAATTTTGTAAACAGCACCAGCTGTTAAATTTTGGTTTGTTGGATTAGTTGCTAATGATTGCTGATCTATTTCCACACTTGCAACACCTTCGTTATCGATAGTTACTTGTTTTGTAACATATGGATTTTGTGAAGGTGTTCCTGAAGTTTTTTTGAATTTAACTGAAATTGAATTTCCTAATAAGAAATAATCTTTTTGTGGATCAAATTGAATGTTAACCACTGCTTTATGCGCACTAGAATCTGTTTGAGTAACTGAAACTAATTTTGCTTGATTTGCTGTAGTATTAAATACTCTTTGATTTGATAACTTTGTAGTAGTTTGTGTTAAATCATGAGCTCAAGGAATTACTTCGTTGTTAATAAATAAATTATTAATATGATATTCTGATAATTTATCAAGATTATCCAAATTAAATTCTAAAGTATTATTACTAAAACTTGTTGGTTTTACTTCAATTATATTATTAGAGTGTTGAGAAGTTAATTCTAATCTAGTTACATCTTTTAATTGATGTTTAGCTGTAGAATCAAATCTACCTTCCATATCATTTAAAGTAATAGAAAATCTTGCTTTTGTATCAGCATTTACATCAGTAGTTCCATAATTATTAGATTTATTTACTGAACTAATAACACTTTGTGTATAGAAGTATTTTTTATTAGCATTTTGAGTAGTAAATACTTGATTTGTGTTTACAGAAATGTTGGTAGTGTGTCCAGCAGCATCATCTACTTCTAGACGAACAACTTCGTATTTGCTTCCTTCTGCTAAATCATTTAAATTAAATGAAACTGTTGAATCACTAACTTGTTGTGCTTGAGTGGATTTTTCACTTTGGTCTTGATTATTAGTACCTATTTGTTTGTAATATAGTTTTACTTTTTTAGTATCAATTAAATAATCTACTAATCTATCAAATTCAAAAGTTAGTTGATTACTTGTTGTAGATAATTTTTCATATTCAAATGAAGTTATAGAAACAGAAGTTCAAGAAGTTGTAAACTCTTTAATATGATTGGTTTTTGTTGTTTGTCTTTGGTTTAAAGTGTCATACTCTTTGGACAAAGGAATTGTGATTTCTCTTTGTGGGTTATTAACATTTTGAATTATTAATGTTGGATTTGAGTATTTAGTTTGTTTTTCTAGATGATTAAAAGTAAAAGTAGCAACATTATTTGAAATATTTGTTTGTGTTTTAGCTGAAATTCTACCTTCAGGACCATCAAAAGATAAAACAGCAACGTGATTATTAAATACTTGAGCTGGATCGGTGTTTAAATTTTTAAAATTAACACTTATAGTTGCACTATTTTCAGTTATATTTGTAGTTGCAATTGTAGATATAACCCCTAAAGTAGCAAAATTTGCTGCAGTAATATGTGCTATATTATTTTGAGTTCATTCTTTGTTATTTAATTTAAATACAGGATGCATTACATTTTGAGTATCATCTAAAGTAACTGGTTTGAGATTGGAAGTTGGAGTTATTTTCTCAATTCCTACTTCAAATGATTTAATTTCAAACTGTGCACCTTCTTCAAGGTTCTCTAAATCAGTACCTGCTTGATAAATACCATTTTTATTTGTTATTGTAACATCTTTTGTAATGGTTCAATTGTGATCTGTATTTTGGTTTTTAGCTGCAAAAACAATTTTTACTTGTTTATTATCTAAATAAAAATCAATATTAGAATCAAAAATTACACTAACATGTGCTGAAGTAGTAGTTATTTTATCTACTTTAACATCTACTAAATTAATTTCAGATATTGTTGTTGCAAATGCACTATTTGTTTTAGCTGTATCTGAAATATTAATTGAAGTATTACCTGAATCCGAAACTAAAAACACATTTTCAATAACATATTCAGAATATTTATCTAAATTATTTAAATTTATAGTGATTTCATGATTGGATACTTGACTTTGTGAAGTAACAGAAAAAACATTACCTGTTCTTACTTGTTTGTAAAATACTTGAATTTTTTTATTATTATAAAAACCTTCAGAATCAGCAAAATTAATTTTTACTTTAGCTGAATTTTGTTGAACCTCTGAAAATTCAAAACTTTTAATCTCTGATTGAGTATAAAATGATTTGTTATTTCAATCTTGTAATTTTAAATCTGGTTTTTGTGTATCAGTAATTGATTCAATTTGGTAAGTTGAACCTGAATCTAAATTATCAAAAATAAAATCAGCTGTTAAATCTTGACTAACTTGTACTTCTTTTTCAAGTGTAGCTGAATTATTAGCTACATTTGAATCTGGTTGAGTTTTTTTAAGTTTTATTTTAATTTTGTCTTGCTGTAAATAAGCATCTTTGAAATTATCAAAATTAAGTGAAATACCAATTTTGTGTAATGCTTTAATATTTTGATAAATATTAATAATTTTAGCATCTTGAGCTAATGTTTTTCACTTAATGCTTTCATCAGTTTCTTTATTTATTTTTTTATTTCAAACAAGATTTTGGAAATTATAAACAACATCAACAATTTTATAATCAGTAAATTTAGTTAAATTTCTAAGCTCAAATTTTAAAGTTTTATTTGTTTGATCATAAGATTTTTGTTTTTGGGTAAAAATAGTTTGATCTGAAAGTCTTTGATACACTAAAGTTGCATCTTGAATATTTGCTGTTTTTGGATCTGAATTTTCAAGTGCAACTGAAATATCAATTTGCTCTTGAGCTAAATTTTCTTTTTTAAATGAAAGAACACCTAAATATGTATAAAACTCAGTTTGAGTGTTAGCATCATTGGTTTTTAATTCAAATTTTGTATCTGTAATATCAGTTTGTGATGGATCTACTTTAATATCTACTAATTTATATTTAGTTCCAGCTTCTAAATCTTTTAATTTAAATGAAGTATTAAGACCCAATCCAACGTGAGTTGCTTCTGATTCAATAAATGAACCATCTGATTCTTTTTGATAAATTAATTTTAATTTTTTATTAATTAAAAATAAGTTAGAACCTAAATCAAAAGATACATCCACACTTGCAGTGTTGGACATGATGTCATTCACTTTTGCAGTAGAAATTATCACTTTTTTATGTAGAGTTGTAAAAGTATTATTAGGAAGTTCTGCTAATGTAGAATCAGTAAAGTTAGCAAGTATTGGATCTAAATAAACATTTTTAAGTGCATAAGTAGTTTTTTTCTGTAAATTAGTTAAATGAAATTCAGCTACTACTTCACCATTTTCTTCTTTTACTTGAGCATCTGCAAAATCATTAGAAATAATTGTTGGATCTTGTGATTCATATAAAAGTTTTACATTTCTTGTATTGTGATTTTGTAATTGTTCTTTTAAAAGTGATTTTGTATAATCACCAAAAATTAATTTAACTGTTGCTGAAGTATCATCAAGGTGATTAATTTCAATTTTTTGCACAAAGAATTTAGTAGCAAATTGATTTGAGCTTAAATCATTTTGTTTTGAAACTGGATCAAAATTTAATTCAATTTTTCTACTTGGATCATCCACTAAATGAATGGAATCAAGTTGGTATTTTAATCCATTGTTAAATTGAATTAAACTAAATTTAATATTGTAATCTTGAGCTTTAGCTGGTCTTGAAGAAATAATTGGTCCAAAACCATCTTTAGCTGTTGGATCAGCTGGTCCTGTGTAATTTAATTGTTTATATTTTAAAATGAATTCATGTCCATTTAATCAAGCAAATAAAGGGGTAAATCCAATATTGTATTCCACTGAATTGGTTTTGGTTTCAGGAAATGATTTAATAAATACTGCAACATCGACTTCAGTGGCTCTAAATGATCTTTTAGATGCATCTTTTGTAGTTTCAAGTGTTTTATCAAATAAAAGTTTTTTAACATTAATGTTAGCAGTAGAACTATCTTGTGTTTGTGCCACATTTGAATCATCAAAATAAACAACTTGGTTATTTTTTAATAATAATTTAACAGAATCAACAAAATACTCAGTTTTTTGGAATAAATCTGTTGCGTGGAAACTAATGGTGTAAATATTTGTTTTAGTTGAATCTTTTTTAACAAATCCTGTAATTTTTTTACCTGAAATTGGACTTAGAGTTAAAGAAGCTTCTTGATTTTCGATCAAAGCAGGATCTAGTGCTGAAGCAAAAGTTACATTAATGTTGGCACTATTTGTGCTAACTTGATCAAATTCAATATTTGTAATTTGTGTTGTAGATTCAAAATATCTTTGTTTGTCATCTAATTTAAATTCAATTCCTTGTGTTGGATTGTTTTTATCAACAAATGCATCAGCTACAAATACTTTTTGAATGCGGTATTTGCTACCTGGTTCTAAGATATTTTGTGAATTAGAACCATCTAATTTAAATTCAGCAATTTTAGAAGTAATTACTGAATCCAGTGTAAATAATTTAGGATTAGTACTTGTGTCATCTACTCTTGAATATTGTAATTTAACTCTTTTTCCTTCTAATGAAGTTTTATTATCATCATTTTCATCAAAACTTAAAATCAAGCTTTTAGAATAATCATCAATTTGGTGTGTACTAATATTGTTGACTCAAACAGTGTTTTTATTTGTTTGAAAACTTCTTTGCTCTTCTGATAAATGATTGTAAATATTTTCAACTTTTTTAGAAACAAAGGAATCAGGTGCAACTTGATCAATTATTTTTACAGATTCAATGACATATTTTCGATTTGGTGTTAAGTTTTTAATAAAGAATAAAGCTTTTTGATTTGAAACTGTAGCTGAATCAATATAAGAAGTTATACTCTCTTGTGAGAGATTTTTTGCTTGTGTTTGATTTGAATTAGATGTAGTGTCATCTTCGTTATTATTAATATTTATATAATGATATTGTAAAGCTACTCTTTTATTTTCTAATGATTTTATTGAGTCATTAAAATTAACTTCTAATCCAGCTTCTTTATTTGAAATAACATTGAATTTAATTTCTTTTACTGATGCTTTTGTTAAAACATAGTTTTGACTATGTTGAGCAAATGCTAAAGTCTTTTTAACTTTTCTATGTTTGTAAAAATTATTTTGTGTTTCTACTTGAATGTAATATTTACTTCCGGCTTGTAATTGAGTTTGATCTTGAGGTTGAACATATCTATATTTTCTTGCGAAATAGTCATATTTTGCCAAAGAGGTCAATACTTGCTGGCCTTGTTCGTTAAATAAATGTACATTTAAATCTGCATAATTTAACTCATATGCATCTTGATCAGGAAGTTCAAAGCTAAAATCAACACTTTTATCTGTAGTTAAATCATCAAAGTTTTGTTTAAGATCAATTACTTTATACTGAATCCCTTTTCAATTCTTAATTAAATACGGAATTAAAAAGACAGTACCTAATGAAGCTCCAGCAATGGCTAAAGAAACAATAGCTAATGCTTTTTTCTTAAAAGATTTATTGTTCATACTTTACTCCTTAAATAATTAAATAAAATGGTTTTATGTGATGGTTAATTAATTTGAATGGTTCTATGAATTGTGTAAATTTTTGTAGGATCTATTAAAAACTGACTTGGAGTATAATCAGCACCTCAACCATTTCCATCAGTTCTTTTTACTCATACTCCTAAAAATGTTAATTTTTTATTATTAAAAGTATTAACTTTCAATGAAAAATTAAGTATTACTTCATTTTGATTTGTGAATATACCAGCTCTAAACAAGTTACTTGGATAATCTAAATCATCGCCAGCAAAATATAAATGTCCACTTTCATCCATAAACACAGCTAAAGCAGCTCAATTATTTCAACCTGATGGTGCTGAAAAATTATTTGGTCTAGATAAAAATACTTTAACATTATTAATTGAACTTGCAGTAGAATAAGTTCACTTTTTAATATATAACTTACTTGTCAATTTTTGATTTATTACATTATTTGAACTTGAAGTATTATTTGATGAATAACTCAATGATTGCGAATTGCTTTGGTTAGCCTTAATAAGATCTATTGGATTAGAGTTTTTTCGTAAATCATTAAAATTTCCATTAGTAGGACCAATAAATTCATTTAAATTTGTAACTGGATCAATTAATCATCTTTTTCTTCCACTTGGATTATAAATAGTTAAATTAGATGTTGTGCTATTGTGTGTATCTTCTAATATTTTGATTTTACTTAATTCTAACTCAGCTATACTAGAACCATATTGATTTAAATTAACTGAATTTAAATCATAAAAAAAGGTCACAAATGCATAATTATCACCAAATACTTGTTTGTTATTAACATCTCCAGGATTTTCTTGTCTTTTATAGTCAGCAGCTGATAATGTTCTAACATATTTAAATGATCCACTAGTAGTCAAAGAATTATTAATTGATATTCTAGGCATGCGTATCATATTAGGACTATTTAGATCGGCATGTTCATCAAAAATTCTAGGTATAACTTTATTACCTGCTCACACGTTTTCTTGAGTAGCATTAATTAATCTTCGATTATAACTACTATTTGAAACTTTTAAGTCACCTGGATTAAAGTGTAAATTAAAGGATTGACTATTAACTTTTTCAAGTGTTAATCTATCATTGGCTCACTTATTTTCTTGATCATTTGTAGTTTTGATCAAACCAGTTGGATCATAAACTGCAATTGTAAATCCAAATAAATCTTTGTCATAATTAACTGTTGAAGTTGCTTGTTCAATGTATAACTTTGGTTTAATTTGGGTTTTGATTTCTTCACCATACACTGTTTTGGTGATACCATCTGCATTCTTTAAATGAGATGTAAATGCGTCAGAAAAGACTGCATCATCAAAACTATTAGCAGCTACTCATAAATAAGATGCACGTACAACAGAAACTTTAATGTCTTTATTAATTAAATTTTTAATATCACTAGCTTCTAAATCAAAAGAAAGTATTTTTTGACCTGGAGTTTGATCAAATGAAGGATTTTTCACATCATAACCATTTTGTGATGCACTATTAGTATTATCTTTTGTTCAATTTAAATATAAATTTGTATTATTAAATGAAACTTTAATTACTGCTTTTTCCATAAATCAGTTTTTTGTATTTCCAATAAATTGTTTATTTGATTTTAAAGTATCATTTGGATCATTAAATTTTAATTTTAAAGTTGTTTTTCATTTACCACTTTGATATGTAGTATCACCAGCAGATAAGTTTTCAACTGTTGGATAATCATAAATAGTTTGGAACAATATCTTGTTATTATCATTTCCATTAGTTCCGTCAATATTAGTATTAGTTTGTGTACCATTTAAAACAGCAGCATCATTTGCACTTGGTATACCAACAGCAATTTTTCTTGTATTTCTGTTTTGAGAAACCTCTGTAATAGCTGTTACTTGGAACTTCTTACCTTCTTGAATATCAACTTTAACATTTGGTCGATCTGTTGCAGATATATAATTTTTACTAATATTAAATTTTAAAATATTTTTTCCTCTAAGTGATGTTCCACCAAATGAGTCTTGATAATCATTTCTTACAGTTGCAAATTCATCTGATTTATAAGTTTTATTAGTCTCAATATCTTTAAATTCTAGATGATATGAGTGACCTTTCATAATTTGTGCATTTAACTTGTTAACTTCTAAAATAACTGATGTGTTTCTAGGATTGAAAATATCAACTGCTTGAATATTTTTTTCAAAATCCACAACATCTCCAGATGTTTGAAAATGTTTTTTGGAAGCTTTTTCTCTTCCTTGATTAAATTCAGCATCAAAGTTAATTACTGGATTAGTAGTTGATTGTGCATTTTGAGCTGGATTTAATAAGGTAACTGATTCAACAGAATAATTAGTTCATTTAACTAAAGAAGTTAAATTAAATTCAGCATATACTTGTGAATGTGTATTATCAAATTTTACTTGTGCTTCTACTTCTTTAGTTGCTGATTGTGGAGCATTGTTTAAACCAATGGTACTTCCTTGTTTAATTGTTAATTTTACATTATTAGTATTATTATTGCTTACTAAAGTTTTTTCTCTATCAGCAAAAACAACTTTAATATTAGCTGTGTGATCCAATGCTCTTGTTACCATATTATTGTTATCATTTGGATTTGCAATTTGTGCTAATTGAATATCACTTACTTCTACATTAGTGTAGAACTCTTTTCTATTTGCAGTATTTATATTATATGTGTTTTGAATTGTAGGATCTTGTGAAACAGAAATTGAATTTTTAAGTGAAATAATTTTGTCTATTTCGTATTTAGTACCTGGTTGTAAATCACGTAAATCATATTCAATTTCTAATTGGCTATTTTTATTTGTTAAACGAGATGGTTGAGTAGTAAAGATTATGTTATCATTTGCATTTTTATAAACTAATGAGATATCATCATCATTAGTTAATAAGAATTTATTATCTTCTTTTAATGTTACTTTTACTTTTGCTGATGTTGAAGTAATTTGCTCATAATGCAAATTAATAATATCTGCAGTAGTTGCTAAGACATTGAATTTCTTTTCATCTTCTGTAATATTTGTAGCAAATTTAATTGCTGAAGTTTGTGAATTAAAAGTATGTTCTAATTTTATGATTTTATATTGACTACCTTTTTGTAGCTGATCTAAATTAAAGACAACTTTATTATCACTTGCAATAAAATTAGAATTAGTATGTAGCTCTGGAGCTCCAGAAACAGTAGTTCCTTCTTTGATTAACTGGTAAGTTAATTTCATGGATTGACTATTTTTTATTAACTGGTTATTATTATTTAATTCAATTGTAATATTTGCTTGTTTTTCAACAGTAGAAACTGAAGAAATAGATTTAATTGATGTATTAGTTAATATAGTGTTTTGAATTGTTGGTTCTGGATTAGTAATAGTAACTGGGATAACTTGTAATAATTTAGAATCAGTGTTTCTAAGTGAATCTTTTAGTTTTAATTGAATATTAGTTATTTGATATTGTTGACCATTTGATAAATTAGAAACTTGGAATTGTTGATTATTTTGTGTTAAATTGGTTCAACTAATTTGTTGTTGTGCTTCTGATTTATCTACAGCTTGATAATTAATAAAAACTTCATATTTATTAAAAATATTTTTTTCATTTTCATTTACTTGTAAAATAAAGTTTCCAGTTGTGTCTTGATTTTGCATATTTGCACTAACTGCTATATTTACATTATCAATATCTGTTTCAAATTTTTTCTGATCAGCATTAAAGTTTGTATCAAAATTATATGCAACTTGTTGATTTGAGCCTTGTGTTTCTAATTTAATTTCTTGAATTTCATATTTTTGAACTTTATCTAAGTTAGTTAAACTAAAAAGAAATTGTGAGTTAGATTGTTTAATTACATTAGTAACTTGAGTTGTTTGTGTTTGACCTTCTTTTTTATACACAATTGTTGCAGTATTTGTAAATTCTTTATTTTGAGAATTAGCTAAAGTTACTAAAACATTAGCTGCTGTTTCAGATGTGCTTGTTTGAATTTTAGAAATTGCTACTTCTGTTTTAAATATTTGATTATTTTGTTGACTTGGATCAATATCAATTAGTGTAGAGATTTGATTAGAGGTTAATCCTTTTGCATTTTCTTGTTCTTGATTAGTCATAAAAAGACCATCAATTTTATATGGACTACCTGCACTTAGATCATCTAAACTATACTCAACTGTATATTTTGAACCATCTTGAGTTACTGTATGTGATTGAGTTGAATAATAAGAATTACCTTCTAATATAGCTGTATATTTTAAATATAGCTGTATATTTTTATCTTTTAAGAATTTATCTTTAGCATCGAATTCTAATTTAACTTTGGCTTTAGAAATTTTTTCTTGATTTTGTAATTGATTTGATTCATCTATTATTTTTGTAATTGTTGCATGTTTTGCACTAGTAGTAAATTCTTGTTGGAATAAATTATGAGAATTAGAACTAGTTTGGGTTTCTTTTTCTAGTTTTAAATCTTTTTGATTTTGTTTTAGACGAACTTCAGCTACTTCATATTGAGTATTTTTATCCAAATTATCTAGTGAAAAAATAGCCCTACTACTACTACTACTACTACTACTACTGATAACTAATGCATCTTGTGACTGTAGCATTTGATTTGGTTCATTTTTCTTATGAACTTTTAAAGATAATATTGAACCATTAAAAATACCTGAAGTGTCATTTAATTCAACTTCAACTCTTGCACTTGTATCACCTATTTCATTTGATGGAATTGAAATTTGTTTAATAGAAGTTAGTGTGGTAAATATTTTTTGAGTTGGTAAAACACTTGGACCAAATTCAATTCTTACATTTTCTGGATTATCAGCATTAACTTGTTCTTGTTGAAAAGTTTGTGTTTGTGTATAACGAATTCGATTAACTTTTTGACCTTGTTGATATTCAATGGATGTAATCTCATATTGACCAACTTCTAGATTTAGTAAATTAAATTCTGCTTTGTATGTATTTGTTTGATTATCTTTTGTTGCAGTAGCAGTTATAGTAGTTAGAGCTGAAGAAGTTTTATTTACATTTCTGTATTTTAATTCTACTTTAGTATACTGATCTAAGTAGTTATTATCTGCAGTATTAAAACTTACTTCTAAATTCGCTGAATTAGAAGTTATAGATTTGTATTCAATATTAGTAATTGATTGAGTTTTAGGTATAGTTTTAAAAATTTGTCCTGTTTTTTCTGATTGCAATAAAGCACTTTGATTAGTTTTTTGAAGTTCTTGATCTAAATTTTGGTGTTTTTTCTCAAAATTTTTAACTAAATCACTAGTTGGGATAAAAATTGAATCATCATTAATTGTTGCATTATTTTTATCACTTGGTTTTCAATATAATCCCAAAATTTTATAGTTTTGGTATTTATCTAAGTTAGATAAACTAATTTCTACTCTTGAGTTCTTAACTTCAAATTCACTTGAGTGTAATTCCTGCCCTTGGATTTGTTCTTGTTGGTTAGAAATATTAACTTTTTGATATTTTAAAACTACTTTGTGTCCTTCTAATTTTCTTGGTGTATCTTTGAAAAATACATCAATGTTTCAATTAGTTTCTGAGTTAGGATCTGATTTATTTTCAATTCTTGAAACTGCAGGTAATGTACCAAAAATTTTGTTCTTTTGCGAAGTATCATCAAAAGAAATTTTTAAATCTGAAGTATTAGTTTGTTTAGTATATGAAATACCTGTAACAATAATGTTAGATCCATATGGTAAATTACTTAAATCTGCTTCAAATTTTTTAGATTGTTGTTGATAAACTAAATTAGCACTTTGAATTTGACCACTTCCAGAAGCTAAATATCTTAGCTGTAAGTGTTGTGAATAAGTATTATTTGTATTTAAAAATGAATCAGCTTGATCAAAAGATACTAATACTTTAGCAGAATAATTAGTAACTGAAGCAAATGATAAACTACTTGTAGTTGCAGTAGTAGGCATTACATGAAATGTTCTTTCTTGTTCAGTTATAGCGCTTCCTGGTTGTCCATTTTGTCCAAGTTTTCAAAGATAAAAAGAAGTAAATGTAGCTGTTGTACGCTTAGTACGATGTGTTGTAGGTGTAGCATCTGTTCATTCTACTGATTTTATAACATAAGTTTCATCTTTAGTTAGATTTGATAATTCAAGTTTTGCATTTGAGTTAACAATATTTACTTCTTGAGACTCTATACTTGTGCCTAAATTACTTTTTCTTTCATAAGTAATTCTTAGTTTTTTACCTTCAAAACTTCTTGCATCTGAGGAGAAGTTTTTAAGTGGATCTTTAAGTGAAATGTAAATGGTACGAGCAGTTTCACCATTGTTAACAATCTTAATTCCTGTAACAACTGGTTTAGTTACTAATAATCTTCGTTCATCAGTTATATTACTTGCAAAGAATATATTTTTAAGTTTTGGATGATTTTTAGCTTCTTGAGCATTTGAAACATCTTCTATTTTAACTATTTTGTAAATAGTTGCTGGTTCAAGATTTTGTAATGAGTGATCATCAATTGCTGCAGTTCCATTTGAATTTATTACAGTTGCTTCTACAATTGTATCTATTGCATCTTTAGCGTTTGCTTTTAAAGTAATTTTTAATTTTCTTCCAACTAAGAATGTATCAGTAGCTTTAAAATTTAATTTAATAGTTGCTGAGTTTTTTTCACTATTTTGAACAAAAGCTGTTGTTGTATCAATTGAAGAAACTTCAGTAGTTCAAGGATTTAAATATTGTTCTTTTTTAGCAATATCTAAAGCAGTAAATCCTGCTAATTCAGTAAATTGAGTACCTTGTGAATCATTTGAAATTTCAATTTTTTCAATTTTATAATTTTTAGCTTTAGTTAAACCATCTAAATTAATTGAAAAATTTGAATTTTGAACAGCAACAAGATTAGTACCTGTGGTTTGAATTTGAGCTCCTGGATTGTCCTTATCTTTGTAAGTTATTCTAGCTTTTCTATTGTTAAAAGAACCTGAGTTATCATATAATTTAAAATTAATTTTAAATCCTGTTTCAGTTGGTTGTTCTCAATTAATAGTTTCAATTGAAGGTGTAGGAACAAAGAAACGTTTTTCTAAATTAGCTTGTGAATCAACTGCAGTTGAAAAAACAATGCTAAAATCATTGTTTTTACCATCAATTGGTTTCTGAGGATCATCTACTAATTCAACATTTAAGATTTGATATTTATCTCCTGATTTTAATTGATCTAGATCAAATTCAACCACTTTTTTAACATCACTATTTTGTTGTACTTCAACTGGATTTGCAATAATTTCTTTCTTGTTTTGAGCATCTGAAAGATTAGTGTAAGTAATTTTTACTTTTTGACCTTGAATAAATTGTGAATCTTTATCAAATGTTAATTTAACTTTAGTTGAATTTGTTTGTGTATCTAAAAACTCAACTTTTTCTACTACTGCTTTAGAAGCAGTTACCCTAAATGTGGAATTATTGATAATTTCTTTTTCTTGATCTTGTTTAGTTGGACGTAAGATATCAGCAAAACTAGTAGGTTGTTTTTTATCTGCTACTTCTATTTTAGTTATTTTATACTGATCTGTTTTTGATAAATTATCAAAACGGAAAGTATAAAAAGGTAAATTATCTTCTACAGTTAATTCCTTAGTTAAATTTGTATTTTGTTGATTTGTTATAGTAACTTTTATTGCTTTTTTACCAATGATTTCTTGTGCGCTATCATTAAATCTTAATGTAATTTTAGCTGTTGCTTCTTTTGAAGTATCTACTTGAACATCTTTTAAAGTTGCTTTTGTTGTTAAGATTTTGTGATCATTGTCAACACTATTTGTGTAAAAGATAATGGGTTCACTATCTTTTGTAGCTTTTTCAAAAGAAACAATATTATATTTACTTCCATCGTCTAGATTTTGAAGATTAAATGTTGCTTCATCATTAGAAACTGCTTGTAAAGTAGTTGTTTGTATTAATAAAGTACTTGCTGAACCTAATTTTCGATATGAAACAGTTATTTTTTGACCATTTAAATATGAATCTAAAGCATTTAATTTTACTTTAAATGTAGCAGAGTTTTTAGTAGTTGATTCATTAGTAATTGAATCAATATTTGCTGTTTTTGGTATGGTATTAAAATATTGAGATTTTTGTTTTTCTTGATCAGTAGTTACTAAATCTTTTTTAAATGGAACGTATTTGTGATTATTTGCATCTGCTAGTGTTGTTACTTGAGTTTGGCGTGGATTATCAACAATTTCAAGACCTTGATTTTCGATTAATTGGTATTTACCTTTTTTAACTAAATCAGTTAAGTTAAATACAACTCTGTTATTAATAATCGGAGCTACTAATGAACGTTGTTCTTGTTGTGGTTGATTTAAGATCACACCAGTTTGTTCCATTAATTTATAATTTAAAACTGCGTATTTGTCTTTATATTCACCTAAAGCATCAGCTAACTGGATAACAACACCAATTGTTCTTTCAATATCATTTTTATAGCTAATATCTAAAATACCTGATGAAGTAAAGAAAGCTTTATCAGTTGTTTTAATATTTTTATCAAATAATATTTGAGTTAAAAGTGCAGAATCTTTATTAGTATTTGTTTGATTTGGTGCTAAATCTGATTTTAATTTAATACTATTAATAATATATTTAGTGCCTAATTCTAAATTAGTTGCTTTAAATTCAAGTTGTGGAGTGTCAGGGTTTGTTATTGGTTGTTTTAATTTTGTTTCTACTTCTTTGGTTTCATTTGAACCTAATTTGTTGTATCTTAAAATTACTGTTTTATTTTTTAAGATATCAGTTGCATTTTTAGAAAGTGAAACTGTAATTGTAGAATTATCTTGATCACGATGTATGTTTTCAATTTTAGTAACACTAATTGTTTCAGCTACAGTGGAGAAGAATTTTTTATCATTATCTAAAGCTGTAGATACTGCTAAAATGTCTTTATCTTTTTTAGAGCTAGTGTAATTATCTAGAACTTCTACTTTAGTAATTTGATAAATTCTTGCACCTGTTAAGTTTTTAATTTCTAAATTGTTTATACCATTTTGGAAAATGGTTGCATCCACAGAATGTTCTTGTGTGTCAGCGGCATTATTTGTTGCGTTGTTGTTTCCACCATAAAGTTTGTAATATACTTTGGCTCTAATTTTTTTGTTTTTGTCTTTAGTAAAGAAGGAATTTGGAGCATCCTCTGGATATGCATTGTCAAAAACAATATTTAAATTTGCTGATGTTTTATTTTGTGTAAATATAATATCTGAAATTACAGGTAATGTGTAAAACAATAAAGAAGTTCCATCCATTAATGGATTAAATGTAGTTTCTAGATTATTTAAAGATAAGTTTTTCTTATTTAAGTTTTGTTTTGGAACTAATTTTAATCCTTTGATGATAAATGCATTTCCACTTTGTAATTTATCTAAAGAAAAATCAATTGTAAACTTACCATCTGCTTCTTTTTTAAAATCTTGATAAGTATCAGAAGTTAAGAAGTTAGTTTCATCTTTAACATCTTGTGCTGCAACTACAGCGTATTGCAATTGTGCTTGATAGTATTCTAGGAATTTATCATCGGCTTTGAATTCCAATTTGGTTTTAATTGCAGTTTCTGTGTTATCAGAAAAAGTAATTTTTTGAATTTCTGCTGATTTTACATTTGTTTTAAATGTTTTTTCTTTATCATCAAAACTAGAAGCAAAATCAAGTACTTGTAGTTGTGGTTTTTTAGTACTTACATTTAAAAAATCTTCAACTTCGATTTTTTCAATTTGGTATTTTTGTAATTTTTTAAGATTTTTTGGTTGAACTCTTAAAATTGAACCAACAAGTTGTCCTTCTACTACAAGTTCTGGTTGCCCATCTACTGTTCCGTCTTCTTTTACTTCTTTGTAGAAGATTTTTGCTTTTTTATTGTTTAATGATTCTTGTTTATCCACAAATTCAACTGTAAGATTTGCAGATGTTTCAGCTTCTTCATTTCTAATGCTTTTTACTACTGCTTGAGTGTAAAAATTAAAGACTTTATCATTATCTAGTCTAACATTAACTTCTTTGTTATCTTTTGTATAAATTCTAGAAATTCCAAATTTACCACCTTCATTCAAGTCGGTAATATGAATATTTTTTATCTCATAAACATTTTTGGAGTTATCAGCCTTTTTTTCAATTGTTAGATTTGGAATAGCTCTAAAAGCATAACTTCCATCTTCGTTTTGTCAGTAATATTCAACAATTACTTCTTTGGCATTAATTGTTGGATCAACTGTTTCAAAAATTAAAGAAATATCTGCAGTGGTAGATGTCATTGCAGTTTGTTCAATTTGAGATAATGTTGCAAAAGGTGCTGAAGTTGAAAATAAATTTGAAGCTTTAGATGAGAAATCAATTTTTTCTCAGTTAGATGGAATATTTTCCAACGCTTTGTCTTTAAAATAAACACCTAAAATTTCATAATCAGATGCTCTTTTTAAGTTATCTAAACTAAATTCAACAAAATGATTATTTTTTCTGTTATCAGTTGTAGTTAAAACTTGAGTTAACTTAGTAGAACTCTTTGCTTCGTCAGATTTTTGTTTATATTCAACTCTAATTTCTTTGTCTTTTAAGATATCTTGTTGATCAGAAAATCCCAATTTAACTGTAGAAGAAGAAAGATGTGTTGAAAATAATGAAAAACTAATTTCAGGTTTAGTAACGATGTAATTTGCATTTTGACTAAATACAAAATTTACTAAATCAGATTTTCTATCATTTAGATTTAACAATCTGATGGTGTATAAACTACCAGCGTCTAAGTTGTTTGTTTCAACACTAAATTTTTGTTTGTGTTCTAATCATTTAACTGCTTTTTGTTCTCTGATGACATTATTAGAGTCTAAAAAGAGCATTACAAATGATTGATCAACATTTTTTTTGAGTTTAGAAATTAAACCTGCTTGATTTGACTTAAGATCAAAGTTAAATTCAGCTGAATGTCTTGAAACATTAAAAGATTCAAAATTCTCTACTTGAACTTCACTACCAGTAGCAATTTTGAATAAAAATGGAAGTGATGCAACTGATGCTCCTAAGAGAACTCCAGTTGCTGCTATTGTTGTTCTGAGTTTTTTACTTGAGTTTTTTATGACGGTTTTTTTTGACATATTTTACCTTCTTATTAATGTTTATTAAATTGTTATTAATGTGATAAAATTTGTAAACTCATAGTCTTTTTAATTTTGACTACTATTTATATTCATAAAATTCTATCATAATAGCTTGCTAAAACAAGGACTTTGCCAAAAAAAAAAAAAAAAAAGCAATGTCAAAAAAGTTTTATTTTCAAGCAAAATAAACAAACAAACTGATTATAAAAAACATTTAAAAAATGAACAAATGAAGTAATTTTTACTGTTTTTTTACTTCTTTATTTGTTTATTTTGCTCGAAAGTTTATAATTAAAAAACTATGATAACCTTAAAATTTATTCTTGCAAATGTTGAATTAGTAAAAACAAAACTATCACATAGAAATTTTGATAACAAAATAATCGATGAGATTGTTGACTTTGGAAGTAAGAAAAATGAACTATTGCTAAAGCTCAATGATTTAAAAGCAAAAAGAAATGAATTTTCAGATCAAATTGGAAAATTAGCAAGAGAGAAAAAACCAACTCAATCTTTAAAAAATGAAGTTATCAAAATCAACGAGCAAATTAGTGGTATTGAATCTGAATTTAATCAAATCGAAACTCAAGTTAAAAATATGCTCCTAAGAATTCCTAATTTAGCTTTGGATGATGTACCAATTGGTAAAGATGAAAATGCTAATATTGTGCACTCATATTGAGGAGAAATTGAACAAAAAAGCTTCAAAATCCTTCCTCATTATGACATTGCAACTGAATTAGACATCATTGATTTCAAGCGAGCTGTGAAGCTTTCAGGTACTAGATTTGTTATTTACAAAAACGAAGGTGCAAGACTAGTTAGAGCTTTGATGAACTTCATGATAGATACTCATCTTGAAAATGGGTACAAAGAAATTTTACCCAATACTTTAGTTCTAGAACAAGCTCTATATGGCACTGCTCAACTACCTAAATTTGCTGAAGATCTTTACAAAATCAATGATTCAAATTTGTGACTTATTTCAACTGCAGAAATTCCAATAACTAATTATCACGCGCAAGAAATTATTAATTTGGAAAAACCAATTAAATTTGTAGGTTATTCAAAATCCTATCGTTCTGAAGCAGGAAGCGGTGGACGTGATACAAAAGGTATCATTAGAATGCATGAATTTCATAAAGTAGAATTAGTAAAAATTACTTCACAAAAAGAAGCATTGTCAGAATTTGAAAAAACTGTTGATGATGCAGCAAGAATTTTAAAATTGTTAAAAATTCCTCACAGAAGAGTAATTTTATCGTCAGGTGATATGGGTTTTGCTTCTAAAAAAACTATTGATTTAGAAGCTTGAATGCCATCTGAAAATAGATATCGTGAAGTATCTTCAATTTCTATTTGTGGTGATTTTCAAGCACAAAGAATGAAACTTCGTTATAAAGAAGATGGAAAAACTTTATACGCAAACACAATAAATGGATCTGGACTTGCAATTGATAGAATAATTGCTATAATTTTAGAACAGTATCAAACAGAATCTGGTTATATTGAAATTCCGGAAATATTAATTCCATATTTTGGTAAAATTAAGCAGATAACAAACAAATAACACAATAAAAGTAAGAAAATAAAGAAGGATGATAATGTTTAAAAAGTACACAAAATATGAAGATAAAATTAACAATGAATTAAATGGTTTTCAAGAAATTGCTGATTTTGAAGCAGAAAAATCTGATTTAATTGTTGTAAATTACCAAGAAAAACAAAGAAAATCTGCAAAAATCTTTTTTATATTTGCATTAGTTGTTATTGTTTTAGTAATTATTACTTTAATTGTTTTTTTATCTTGATTTGTTTCTACACAAAAATAACACAACTAATAAATAAAACTTCATTTACTAAAAGTGTTTTAATTCCAAAAACACTTTTTATTTTGGATTACGATGACTAAAATTGTTTTAAAGTACTTTTTAAAACATAAAAAACTATTTGCACTAAGTTTATTATGTTTTATTGTTATGAATTTGATTAATATTGCTAATACGTACATTATTAGCTTAATTTTTAACATTATTAAAAACAAACAACTTGAACAATACAAATGAATTTTAATTTGGCAAGTTGTATTTTTTGTTCTAACGGTTGTTTTTGTAATTTTGAACATCTGATTGTTTAATAAGATGTTAATGAAAGTAAAACAAGAATTACGTGGTGATATTATTCAAAATATTGAAAAATCTAATGTTATTGAATTTAAAAGCAGAGGACGAGGTTCCTTTGTTGCTTCGTTAAAACAGGATTTTGACACTATTTTTGATGGTTTAATGAATAATTTCTATCAATTTGTTTTCTCTATAATTGCAATTGTTATTGTTTTAGCAATTTTATTTACACAGAGCACTAGAATTAGTTTGATAACAATTGTAATGTTTATTCCTAATATAATTTTTCCTTTTGTGGTAAAAAAAGTTATAAACAGTAGAACAAAAAAGATTATCAAATTTTTTAGAATTTTTGGTGAACAATTTTTAAACTTTTTAGAAGGATTTCCTTCAATTTTCTTCTTAAATAAAAAATATTTACTCACCGAAGTTATTCAAGACAAAAATGATCAATTTAGGAAACATATTACTAGAGAAATTAGGTGAATTATTTTATTTGAAATACTAAATACTTTCTTTGCTGGATTTATTAGTATTTGTATTTTAGCAGTTGTTGCTTATTTTGTTTATCAACAAAAAGAAGATTATTCTGTGTTTATTTTTATTTACTTTTTTGAAATTTTACTAGTGCAACAACTAAGTCAGTTTTTAGCTTATATAAAACAATTTGTTGCTACTAAAGATATTTTGCAAAGATATAGTTTACAAAAAGATAAAAATGAAGAAAAAAGAAGCACTTTAGAGCTAGATTTTCAATCATTAGAAATCAAAAATCTCAATTTTTCTTTTGATAAAAAAGTGATTTTTAAAGATTTCAACTTTAAATTTGAAAAAGGTAAAAAATATGCGATTTCAGGTCCTTCAGGAGCTGGAAAATCCACTTTAATTTCTATATTATTAAGGCAAATTCCACTAAGCGATGAACAAGGAACCATTTTATTAAATGGTCAAAATTATCAAGAGATTGATTTTGATACTTTCAAGAACACTATGACTTTTTTAGATTCAAAAGAGTTTGTTTTTAATACAAGTATTTATAACAACGTTAGTTTTTGAGAACAAAATCAAGAACAAAAAGTAAAAGATGCACTTGAAAAAGCAAGTTATCCAGTTGAAGATATTTGACTTGAATTAAATAATTGAGATGCAAATTTATCAACTGGACAAAAGCAAAGAATCAACATTGCCCGTCATTTTTATAGAAACAAAAAATTACTAATTTTAGACGAAGCTCTAGCTAACTTAGATAAAGAAAATGCTTCAAAAATAAAGCAAAATTTATTCAACGACAAAGAATTAACACTAATTCATATCAGTCATCATTTAGATGCTGATGATAAATATGACCACATAATTAAGATAGGAACTAACAATGAAAATATTTTGGAAAAAATATAAATTTTTATGAATTTTACAAGTAATTGTTCTTTTACTTGTATCTGTTGGTACTCTTTTATCTGGTTATTATTATGGAAAAATGGTGCAACAAATTCAAACTGATGCACAAAATAACTCTTTTAATACAGGTTGATCCAAATTCTTTACTATTTTTATTACTTTGCTAGGAATTCAACTGTACTCGTTTTTAATTTCATTTATAAAAGGATATATTCAAAGTAGAATTAGATTTAGAATCTTTTCTTCTGTTTCTTTAGAAGTAGCACAACGTTTTGAACAAGCAAAATCCACTGAGATCAAAAAATTTTCAGAAAGTAAAATGTGAAATTATTTATTTAATGATGCAGATATTTACTTTAATGAAAATATTTTGAATTGAATTTCGTTTTTAAATAAAATCTTTGATATTGTAATGACTATTTTTGTAGCAGCTTTAATTAATTCAATTTTAATTGCTGCTTTTCTAGGTATGTTAGTTGTTAGTTTTTTCCTTTCTTTTACTTTCCAAAAGAAGCAAAAAGAAGCAATTATCAACTTTTCTACAGCACAAGAAAAACTCTTTGATAAATTAGCGAATCTCTTCGAAGGTTATGATAGATTATACTTTGCTAATAAAACATATGTAATTAAAGAACAAATGCAAGAGCAACTTTATGAGATGTATTTAAGTGAACTAAAGAAAAATTACTTAGAACAATTTGTAAAAGATGGCTTTATAACTCAAGTTTTATACGCAATTAAATTAATAGCTACAACATTAATTATTTTTGCTATTTTTTATACCAAATTAGATGTGCAATCTTTAATTTTCTTTAGATTTTTATTTGATATCTTTTTAGATAGCGTTCCTACTATGTCAATGAATTTAAGAAAAATTAAAGCAAGTAAAGTAGTTATTGAAAAACTCAAACTCAAACACATTATTCTAGATACAAATACACAAATTATTTCAAATATTGAAAAACTAGAATTTAAAAATGTTAATTTTTCTTATGATGATAAAAATAATGTTTTAAATAATTTCAATTTTGTTTTTGAAAAAAATAAAAAATATGCTTTAGTAGGCGAATCAGGTAAAGGAAAATCAACAATTTTAAAAATAATTTTAGGAATTGAAGATAATTACACCGGATCTATTTTATGAAATAATAAAGAACTAAAAACTATTAAAGAATCTAGTTTAAGAGAAAATGTAAGTTTTTTAGACGGAAGTAATTTTTTATTTAGAGATTCAGTTGATAACAACATTGCATTATGAGATAAACAATTGAATAAAAATAAAGTAAAACAAATGCTAGAATACTTTAATTTGACTAAAGAATTAAAGGATTTTCAACAATTTAATAAAGAAAATATTGTTTCACTTTCTGAAGGTCAAAAACAAAGAATCACTCTTGCAAGATTGATGTATACAGAACCTAAATTTATTATTTTAGATGAAGTATTTGCTAACTTGGACAAAAATAACGCCGATAACATAAAAGAAAAACTTTTACTTGATCCTAACTTAACCATCATTATGGTTAGTCATCATCTTGATGCAAAAGATAGAAAATACTTTGATCAAATTATTGATTTTAATACTTTATAATACAAAAAGCTACAAAAATAAAGAAAAACACCTACAAAAAGTAGGTGTTTTATTTTTCTTTTATTCTTGTTCAACTCCGTTTATTTCTTTTGGTCTAGAAAGAGTAAGTGATCCTGTGTTTGTTACTAAAACTACATCTTCGTTTCTAGCACCACCAAAGCCAGGAATATAAATTCCAGGCTCAACTGTGATTAACATCCCTGGTTCTAAAACTGTTGAACCAGCAACAGAAACTGATGGTAATTCATGAACATCAATTCCTACTCCGTGTCCTGTGGAATGAACAAAGTATTCGCCATAACCTTTAGAAGCTATATAGTCTCTACAAACTTTGTCTACCTCTGCAGCTGTAATTCCTGGTCTAACTGCTTGTCTTCCTAGTTTTGCAGCTTCTAATACTATTTGTAAAATTTCTTCTTTTCTAGGGTCAAAATTTTCTTCTTTTTTGAAGATAATTGTTCTTGTAATGTCAGCAATGTAACCTTGATAACTTGCACCAAAATCTATTTTTAAAAAATCATTTTCTTTAATAATCACATTTTTAGGATGATAGTGAGGCATAGCTGCATTAGCACCAGTTGCAATTATTGAATCAAAAGATTCTTTATCAGCACCATATTTTTTTAAGAAGAAATTTAATTTGATATCTAAAGTTTTTTCAGTGTCGTTTTTATTTATGTGTTTGAGTAATTCTTCGTATGCTCTTAAAGATATTTTTACTGCTTTTTCGATTTTGTAAATTTCTTCTTTTGTCTTAATAAGTCTTAATTTTTGCGCATTGATTTGTACAAATTCTGCACTTGGAAATCAAGCTTGAAGTTTTTTAAAATCAGCTAAAGTTAAGTATTCTTTTTCAACACCAATTTTTAAGTAATTTTTACTACTTACAAAATCTTTTAAATTAGCTGCTGTCAATAAATGAACTTGTACATTTTTTGCATCTTTTTGAGCAGCTTCTATATATCTTGAATCAACAAATAAATGGATTTCTTCTTTTTCAAGAAACACTATTCCATCACTTGTTTGAAGATTAGAAACTCATAATCTTGTTTGTTGAGAAAATGAAATTATTGCATCTAAATTGTGTTCTTCAAAGCTTAAGTCTAAATATTTTCTATTCATTTTAAATTATTTTTTTTCTTTATGACTTGTATGTGCGTTGCATTTGTGGCAATGTTTTTTCATTTCTAATTTTTCAGTTTGTGTTTTTTTGTTTTTCTTAGTAATGTAATTTTCCATTTTACATTTTTCACATCTTAAAGTAATACCTTCTCTTGGCATAATAAACTCCTGTAAATTTATTTATTGACTAAACTCTTTCAAGTTTAATAATGTCTTAAATTATATTATATTTTAGTGTATCTAAAAATAAAAAAAACACACATAAATGTGTGCTTTAATTTGCAAATTTGGTGCTCTCGACGAGACTTGAACTCGTACGCATTTCTGCATTAGAACCTCAATCTAACGTGTATACCAATTTCACCACGAGAGCTTCTGGCGGAACAGACAGGATTTGAACCTGCGCGGGCTTTGACACCCCTAACACGTTTCCAACGTGTCCTCTTCGGCCACTTGAGTACTGTTCCAATAACAATATAATTTTATTACATTTTTAGGATTATTTATCAATTTGCTTAAGAAAATGCATTTAATTACTAATAAACTTTTACTTCATTTTTTAATAAATTTTTAAACCAAATCCTTCTTTTTTGAACAAAAAAGACTATTACAATGAATAGTCTCTTTTATAATGTTTATTTTTTTTGTAATTTTTATAATAGCTATAACTACTTCAAATAATATAACCTATTAAAATAGTTGAAACATAGCTAAATAACATAATAATTGAATCTTTACTAAATTCTTCTCCTGCAATTCAAGGAAAGAAAGAAAAAAGAATGACAAATGGAATAATTATTAAAGCAATTATGTAAATTATTGTTTCTCACAAAGGTATTTTTTCACCTTTTTTTCATTTTCAAATTAGTACTGTAAAGATTGTAAATCAATATTGAATTAAATAAGCTGAATTACCACTGTTTAATATTGCACTAAATGAATTTTGAACTTTTAGAGCTTTGGGAATAATTGTAAAAATTATTGTGGATAAAATAGAAATAATAGCTACTGTGTAAATTGCATTTCTGTATTCACCATTTTTATTTTTTTTCGCTAAACTGGCTGGTAAATAACCATCTTGAGCTAAAGGAGCTAAAATTCTTCCATAATAAAGACTAGAAGATAAAGTTGAAGAAAATCTATTAAAAAATATCCCTATTGAAAATAAAACACTTCCTGTTGTTCCTCAAACTATTTTATAAACTAAATCCAAACCAAAATTTTCTTTACCATCTGCTAATAATGTTGATTGACTAAGTCCTAAAAAAATTAAATAAAAAACAAAATAAGCAGTAAATATAATAAAAAATAAGATTACTAATAATTTTTTAAATCTTTTGGTTTTGACATCTTTAGATAACCCTGCAAGTCCTTCAAAACCACCGTAAGCATACATAAAATTAAGTACTGTTTTAGTTAAAATAACAATGGAAAATGGCTTTGAAACATCGCTAATATTTTCTATAAAACTATTTTTTTGTGTTGAGATAATATAAATTATCAACCCAAAACCTACAAACAAAGTTAATCACTTAATTGCTGCTGCTGCAAAAATAAATCGAGAAGATAAACGAACACCAAAAGTGGCAATACTAATCAATAACACATATAAAGCAACAGAAATTATTGTATAAATGACTTCATGAGCAGGATCAATCGAGGTAAGAAGAGTCGAGAAGAAAAGTGGTACTGTTGAAGCAAATAAAGGAATTTGAACAAACTGATTTCAACCTTGGAAAAAGCTCATTGATCTACCAAAAGTTTGTTTCGAATATGCATAAGATGAACCAACAAGATTTTTGTATTTATTTCCTGCACGAGAAAACGAAAGTAAAACAGCTAATGTGATCAATGAAGTAAGTGCAAAAACAAGCATTCCTCATGCACCTGTTAAAATAACACCAGAAATTGTGGCTATAAAACCAAATCCTACAATGTAATTCAAACCAAAAAATAAAAATTGTCTTTCATTGAAATAATTTTGTCGATTTGTTTTAAATTTGAAAAACTTTTTAATCACTTTTTATTCCTCCACTAGTTTAATATTATATTCTCTTAGTTGTTGATCTTCAGTTAACGTTGGTGATTTTAGTAATAAATCTTGACCTTTAGAGTTAACTGGAAAGGCAATAACATCTCTAATAGATTCAGAATTTGTTAAAATCATAAGTAGACGATCCAAGCCAAAAGCTATACCTCCATGAGGCGGAACACCATAGCTAAAAGCTTTTAATAAAAAGCCAAATTGGTTATTTGCTTGCTCTTTACTTAAACCAATGGTGTCAAAAATTTGTTCTTGAATTTGTTTTGAACTAATACGAATGGAGCCACCTGCTACCTCTACACCGTTGAGCACTAAATCATATGCTTGTGCTCTTACTTTTAGTGGATCTGTTTTTAATAAATCTAAAGTTTCAAAAGTTGGCATTGTAAAAGGATGGTGCGCAGCTGAGAGTTTTTGAGTTTCTTCATCTAGTTCGAACATTGGCCAATTTACTACTCATAAAAATTTGTATTGATCTTGCTTAATTAAATTGTAATGTTGCGCTACGGCAACTCTTAAAGCTCCTAATCCTTGACAAACTTTTTCATATTCATCATTTACAATAAATAATGTTCCTGTTTTAAAATTATGTTTTTTAACATAAGTTTTGATTGCTTCAAAAGAGTTCAATTTAAAAGAATAATGAACAATTTGCCAATCTTGAATATGAACGTATAATAAACGATTTGCTTTGTTTTGAACCACTTTTTCACTAAAGATTTTGTATTCTTTTTTATCTATTAAAATGTCTTCTAAAAACAAGGTTTTTGTAGTATTTTTTTCAAATAAAGAGTCTTGTGCATTGTTTAAATCATTAGCAGCTAATAAAAAATTATCAAATCTTAAATCTGGTTTATCAGAACCAAATTTATCAATTGCTTGATCATATTCTAAAATTGCAAATGGAGTGCTAATTTCTATTTTTAGTTTGTTAAAAAGATAAACAATTAATTCTTCAACAGCTTTTCTAATAGATTCAATTGTCGGAAAAGCTAGTTCAACATCTAGTTGTACAAACTCGTATTGTCTGTCTTTTCTTAAATCTTCATCTCTAAAGACTCTTGCTATTTGAAAATACTTTTCAAAACCAGAGACCATTAATAATTGTTTGTATAGTTGTGGTGATTGTGGCAGTGAAAAAAAGTGATTTTTTCTTCTTGAAGGTACCAAAAAGCTTCTTGCACCTTCTGGTGTTGATTTGGATAAAATTGGAGTTTCAATTTCTATAAAGTTTTTTTCAAAGAAAAATGAACGAATATAGTAGAACAATTTGTTTCTAAAAATAATATTGTTTCTAAGTGGTTTTCTTCTAAGATCTAAAAATCTATATTCAAGTCTTAGATCTTCATTTGCATCTATTTGATCCTGGATTGGAAAAGGAAGCTCTGAAGCTATGGAAAATACTTTAATATCTTGAGTAATAATTTCTAAATCACCATTTTTAATGTTTGGATTTATATCTTTTCTCTTACGTAAAATGCCTTGAATTTCAACAACAGATTCCTTTGTTAATGAAGAAAAAATGGTTTTTAAATGATCATTAGTTAAATCAATAATTACTTGTAAAATTCCATAATAATCTCTAATTTCGACAAAAGTTTTGTCTTTGAATTTTCTAATATTATTAATTCAGCCTTTGATTGCTACTTTGTGATTTACTAACTTAGATAAAATTGTTTCATTAGTGATTTGGTGATACATATTGCTTCCTTATTACTTAGTTAAATAATTTTTCTAGTTTGTTTAATATTTCTTTATCTTTTAAGTCTTCTTCGCTAATTTCTATGTTTTTTAGTGTTTGACTATTTTTAATTGTTCATTTGTCTTGTGGTTGATTTTTTTCTTTAAAAATCAAGTATTTTGCTTTTCATTTTGTTGAATTTTTAAATGCTTTAGCAAAAGAATTGAACAACTTTTTATTAAAATCAACTCTAAAATTTAAAAACCTTAAATTTGAAACTAGTTTTGTAACATTAGCAATTTCTTCTTCATTTAAAGCTAAAATAAAAAAATCCAAAAAAAATTCTTTAAAAAGTTCATCATTATTAATTAAAATTTCCGCGATTCTATCAACTCCTAAAGCAAATCCAATACCTTTAAGATCTGGCCCTGCAAAACGAGTAAATAACCCATTATAACAGCCCCCTGCTAAAATTGTTGATTTAGTTCCTAAATATTTGGATTCTGAAACAAATTCAAAGACTAAATTATCATAATAATCAAGTCCACGAACTAATAAAGGATCTACTTCGAAATTAATATTGTTTTGTTGTAAAAGTCTTTGTATTTGTTCAAATTCTTCTTTTTGTTCTTGAGTGTAGAAATCTTGGAGTTTTGGAGCTTGTTTGACAAATTCTTTATCAGCGTCTTGTTTTTCATCCAAAATTCTTAGTGGATTAACATCCAATCTAGTTTGTGAAATAAAACTTAATTGATCTTTATAATTTAAAAGATATTTTTTTAAATAATCAGAATAGAGATTTCTTTGTTCTTGTGTTGCTAAATAATTGATTTTTAAAGTAGTATCTTTTAATAAATCTAATTTAGTTAGTAATTGTTTTGCAAAATCCAATACTTCTAATTTAATTAAATTGCTATCTAAATTAATATACTCAATTCCTGCTTGATAAAATTGACGATTTCTTCCTTTTTGTGGTCTTTCATAACGAAACATTGGGCCAAAATAGAAAAATTTATTATGTTCTAAATAAAGTTTATTTTCGTTAATAGCACGAATTACTGGTGCAGTTCCCTCTGGTCTCAAAGCTAAAAGACGATCATTTTTATCTTTGAATTCATACATTTGTTTATTTACTATATCTGAAGATTGACCGGAAGATAAAAAAATGTTTGCAAATTCAAAAATTGGTGTTTCTATGTATTGAAAATTAAAACTATTAGCTACTTGAAAAAAGCTATCTCTTATATGTAAAAATACTTCTTTTTTTTTGCCAAAAATGTCTTGAGTACCTTTTGGTTTGTAGTTAATATTTGTTTTTGAATCATCATTTAGATTAATTTGTTGTTTGTTCATTAAAGCACCTAATTATTTGTTGTAATCATTAATGTTTGCAAAGGTTTGTTCACTAATTTTTTGCACTTTTCAGTATCCAACATCAATTCTTTTGGATTTTCTTTTGTTTCTTTTTGTTTCTAATTTGACTCAAATTGTAGTTGCAATAAATAAAGAAGAAAATGTTCCAAATACAACACCTACAAACATTGCAAAGCTAAAGAGAATATCAATAGAATTGTAGAAAATCATCAACACAAAAATTGCAAAAATTGTTGATAATGAAGTCAGAATTGAACGTTTGATAGTTTCTTTAATAGCTTGTGTTGCTATTCTTTTTATTCTTGCTTGATCACTTACTTCAGTATATGGTAATTCTCTAAATATTTCTTTGATTTTATCAAATATAACAATGATGTCATTGATTGAATAACCAATAATGGATAACAGCGCAACAACAATTGTAGGTGAGAGTTTTATGTGGAAAATTATAAAAATAAAGACAACCATTAAGACATTAAATAATAAAGAAACAATGATTGCTAAAGAGAAAGTTCATCTAAATCTTATAAAGGCAAAAGTAGTTACAAACACTATTGCAACAACAACTGATAAAATAGCATTTAAAACTAAACTTCTTGCTTCTTCATTTGAAATTGAATAAGTTATGAATTTTAAATTAGAAAATTTAGAAGATAAAGTTGTGTTTAAATTTTGAATAATTGAAGTAAGATCTTGTTGTGTTTTTATTTCAATATTAAAGACACTATTTTGTGCATCTAGTGGATGCATTACTATTTGTGAAGCATTGTTTTTAATTCCTTGACTTTCTAAGAATTTAATTATTTCTTCACCTCGGGTTTTATCAATTAGATTATAAGTTGGATCTTGGTTTTCAATTAAAATATTTGTTCCACCACTAAATTCGATTGAAAGATTTAAGCCGCCAGCAACAGAATGATTAATACCAGCAAAGATAGCAAAAAGAAGCAGAGCTAGAATAAACATCACTAGCGGAATCCAACGTGTGTACTTATTAAGAGCTAAATAATCTGGTTTTTCTAAAATAGAAACATAACCTCTTTCATATTTTTTTACATATTTTGGTTTGATTCCTAATAAATAAACTCGCTTGTCAAAAAATCCTGTTTTTAAAACAAGTGATGTCATTAATTTGGTAAAAAGCATAATTACTAATAAAGTAAAAATAATTGAAAAAATTAAAGTAATTGAGAAGCTTTTTATGTTTTTGGTTCCAAAAAAGAAGAGAATTATTCCAGCTATTAAAGTTGTAATATTCGAATCTAAAATCGTGCTTAGTGAAGATTTATTTGCATATGCATTTGACTTATTAACCGTGTGGCCTGAATAAATTTTGCTTTTGAGAATCTCAAAATTAATAATGTTTGCATCCACATTCATGCCAATTCCGATTATTAAAGCGGCAATTGTAATTGGTGAATATTCTCCACGAACTACAGTGAAAAATAGTAAAGTTAGGAAGATATACAAAGCAAGTGAGATAGTAGAAAGAACACCTAAAAGTCCATAATTTACTATCATAAATAAAGAAATTACAACAATAGAAACTATAACAGCAATTCAAGCTGAAGTAAACGCTGAATCTGATTTAGTTTGTGAAACAAAAGAAGCTGAAAGAAAATCGAGTTTGTAATTAGCTGTTCCAAAATTAATGTTTAGAGCTAATTGTTTAGCTTCAGCTGAAGAAAAATTACCATTTATTACAAATGAAGAACCATTAAGAGCTTGTTGTACTCGTGCATCAGAAATCAAGTATTTTTTTGCATCAAATTGATATTGTTTTAAAACTGGTGAAGCAGGTTGATTATTTTGTAACGGCGCAGGTGTTGAATTTTCATTTACATGAATGAAATTAAAAATATTTTCTTTAGCATTTTTTCACTCATTTGGATATTGAGTTTTTGCTAAATTAATTAATCCTGAAATATTTGATCAAATTAAAATACGATTTTTACCAAAAGGTTTTTTGGAAATATAATCAGTTGCTTTTGATCATTCAAGTTCTGCATCTTTGTCTTTTAATTCAATTTGGACTTCATTTTGTGAAGGATTATTTGGATTTGGACGAGCTTGTGCTGATTCAGATTTAAAAGGAGGAGCTCAATTTATTTCACTTCCGTAATCTAAAGAACCATTAGTTACAAATTTACCATCGTAAAACAAAGGTTTATTTTCATCATCAGTAATTGTAAGTAAAGGTTTTGTAACAATTTCAGAAATAAAAGCATCTAGCTTTTTATTATCAGTTATATTATTTCTAGAAATTCTTATTCTTCCTTCTCCTTCAATAGAAACACTGGTTCCGTTAAGCCCGGAACCACCTGTTAATCTTGTAAAAATTTCTTCATCTGCTGTTCTTACTAAGCTTTGACTTGGTGCTTTGTTATCTAAAGTTTTAACTTGAACTAAAACCTCTGCTCCACCACCGTATTCAATTGATTTGTTAATATTTTTGGAAATATATTGTTGACTTGTGTAAGAGATAACAAAAACAATAGTAAAAAAAGATAAAAAGGCAATAAATCACCTTTTTCAATTATTGAGAGTGAAGAGTTTCCTTAAAAAAGTTTTCATAATTTTGTCTTTGCCATTGTTATAAACGTTTTTAAATTATACTAAAAACAGCGATTATTCCTAAGTATTTTAATTTTCTAAATCAAAATTATTCTACAAAAAGTAAAGAAATTTTTTAAAAAATTAAATGTTGTTATAATTTTAAGATATTTCTAGAAAGGAAACAATGATAAAAAGTAATTTTAAAAAAGACAAAATTTTCTTCTTATTTATAGGAATTTGAATTTTAATATCTACTTTAGTAGTTTTCATTATTGAAATCATTTATATCAAAGCAAGAGATCAATATATTAGACCAACGGGGATTGATTTTAGATATTTTTTTGGTCATTTCAGTCCTTTTATTTTTTTCACTTATCAATCAAACTTTATGTTGTGTGTAGCTTGTTTTCTTATTTATAGAAAATTTAGTTCTAAAATTCAACGACTTTATTTTGCGTTTACTTCTTTAATTACCATTACATTTTTAGTTTATTGAGCTTTACTTTCATGAAATGGAAAAACTTGACAAAGTGCAGATACGGCTATAAAATCCTTAATTACACATTTAATAAACCCTATTTTAGGTTTTATTGGTTTATTTTTAATTCGTAAATCCATTATTGTGGATAAAGCATTATTTTTAAGAAGTGCTTTTTATGTTTTTGGTTATTTTGTTTTTGCTTTAATTATTTACTTACTAAGTTATGGAAAATATCAAATAAAGACAGAAACCTCAACAGTTACAATCTGAGATGGTGGCACAATATACTCATTTTTAAACTTCAAAAAACCTTTATTTTATAAAGATGGAAACATTGGAATAGTAGTTATTTTAGATATTGTAATGTTTTTAATAGCTTTGTTTATTCCTTTTGTTTGTGCTTATTTTTGAAAATGAGTATTTAGAATACAAATGACACAAGAACCTTTTTTCAAAAAGAAAAAATAAGAAAAAATGTAGCAAATTGAGCAGATCCCCTTTTCCTAGAAAAATAGAAAAGGGGATTTTTTATGAAATATTCATTAGAATTTAAATTAGAATGTGTAAAAAAATACAAAAAAGGAATTGAAATTAAAAAGCCTGATTTTGCTAATACAAGTCAAAAAAATTTTTTAAATCAAGTAAATTTTTGAGAAAAAATTTATGACAAATTAGGTGTTGAAGGTCTTAAGAAAAAACCACGAAATAAAAAGTGAACTATAGATCAAAGATTAAACATAGTTAAAAGATTTTTAGCTGGTGAACCAATTGTTAAAATTTCACTTGAAAATAATCTTAATCCAAGTCAAAT
>NZ_KB911492.1 GCF_000383515.1 Mesomycoplasma hyorhinis ATCC 17981 | reverse complement strand
TAAATTGTGGAATGTTCCCTGCAGTCATTGATTTTTGAATATCTGCCATTTGAAAAACAAATAAAAAATATCGATAATTGTAAATTATGTTTCTTTTAAAAATTAATAAACCAGAATTAGAAACACTGAATTTTTCGTTTCTATAAAACACTACACCAGCATAATCTCTGGTGGTTCAAGTTAAACATTCTAAATCATATTTATATGAACTTATATAACCCATTGTTCCATTATTGGTGGTTTGCGATGAATAAACAGGATACTTGCCAGGATTATTTTGAATTTCATATTTAGAAACAAATCCTCCTCCATCTAATTCAAACAACTCTCCAACCTTACACTGTTGTCAAGTGAGTGTAAAAGAATCTTTTTATTTCTTAAAAAAAAAAAAAAAAAAGAAAGAAAGAAAGAAAGAAAGAAAAGTAAAATTTTCTTATATGAAAGAAAGGAGAAATAATATATGAAAATTTCATTATATGATAATAAATTATCTAATTTTTTTATTTCACTTTTAGATAAAGTAGATAATTTGGAAAATATTGTTCTCAAAGATAATATTGATAAGATAAAACAAAAAATTTTAAAAATCACTTTAACATTTTTTGTACAAAAATATATAATGAAAATTTTATAGAAAGATATTTATGAGCATTTTAAAAATTTTATCATTTGATAAAACCAAAAATATTTTTATCTTTGTGCTACAAAATATCTTTGTAGCATTTTTATCATTAAATTTATATTTATACAAATATATTGTTGATTATTTTTTAAATGAAATTAAATTTGATGAGTTTTTAATTTGATTATTAATTTGTTTATTTTCACTTGTTTTATCTATAATAATTCAGTGGATTTTAACTGCTTTTAAGATATCTGTTACTAGAAAAACATATAAATTACTTCAAGAAAAAATAATAGATAATTTATCTAATCAGAGTTTTTCTCAAATTAGCAAACAAAGAAATAAAACCGTTGCATTGTTTAATGAATACTTAGATTCAACAATGCTTCTTTTGGAGATTTTCCATGATTATTTATTTAAATTTATTTCTTCGTTTACAATACCATTAGTTTTTATATTTGTTTTAAGTCAATGATCTTGAATAATGTTTTTAACAATAATTTTTTCACAGTTTTTAATTCTTGCCTTTTTTATAATAATTATTCCAAGATTTCAATATAAATTCCAAATATTAATGCAAAAATATGAAGAATATGCTCAAAAACAGGTTAAAACTTTTTCATTATTTTCTATATTTTACTTCTTTAATAAAGTTAATATTTTTAATAATTTAATATTTAAAAAAACTGAAAATATATATGCAAATAAATTTAAATTTAATCTAAAAACAGATTGAGCAAATTCATTTGGAAATTTTATTTCAGTTTTATTTGTTGGAATTAGTATAGTTGAAATTGCTTTACTAATTTATAATAATTTCATAGGAAAATCAAGCTTTATTCTTTTGCTTTCTTATTTAATAATTATTAGTTTTTCTTTTACTCTTTTATTTAATTCAATTTTTCCTTTAATGACATATGGTCCAACATTGAAAAAAATATTAGAAACACACGAACAACCAAGTTTTAAAGTTGAAAACATAGATAAAATTAAGTCAATAAAATTAAATAATTTATCATATAAAAGTAATGAAAATGACTTCATTTTTCAAAATTTAAATCTTGAAATTATGCAAAATAAAAAATATGCAATAGTTGGAGCTTCAGGAAGTGGAGAATCAACACTTTTAAAGTTAATAGCTAATTTAGAAACAAATTACGAAGGTACAATTTTGATAAATAATGAAGTTGATACAAAAGAATTAAATCCTAAAAATACATTAAAAAACATTGGATTAATTGACAATCAAAACACAATTTTTAATGATATTTTATTGAATAACATAGTTATGTGAGATGACAATCCAGACCTAGAAAGAGTGGAATCACTAATAGATGAATTTAAAATTAAAAAATTATCACTTGATACTGAAGTAACTTCTGATTCTTTATCTGAAGGAGAAAAACAAAGAATAATTTTAGCTAGATTAAAATATGGAAACTTTGATATTTGGTGTTTAGACGAAGCGCTAGATAATATAGAAAAAGAGTTTAGTAATCTTATTTGATCTAACATTTTAAATCAACAAGATAAAACAATTATTGCTATTAGTCATCATTTTAATGAACAAATATTAGAGCAATTTGGTGAGGTAATTAGGCTATAAAAAGAAGGAAAAATGAGTACAAAATCAAAATTATTTTTATTTAATATTTGAAATATTTTTTATGTTTTACAATATTTAATTACATCTTTTGTTATTACAGTTGCTCCTTACTATTTGTTTACATTTCTAGAAGAACATAACTATCAAAAACTTGTTATTACTTCACTTATTCTAATTCTATCTTTTATAGTTTCTGCTGTTTTTACAGGTTATCATAATGCTGTTTTTACAGGTTTTATAAATATTTTAAAACTCAAACTTGTTTCTAAAACAATTAAGGTTTTTGATAAGGTTAATTTAAGTGAATATAACAAAAATTCTGAAGGTTATTATTATTCACAAATTAAAAACAACATTGGAGAAAGAATTGAAAAATATTATTTAGCATTAATTGAAATTTTGAAAAATCTTTTATATATAATTGCAATTTTAATTTTTGCGTTTTATACCAAGTGAATTCTTGGAGTTACTATAGTAGCTTTGTTAGTATTATTTTTTAATTTTTCTTTATTTATAAAGCCAAAATTAAAAAAAACATTTATTGCAAAAACAGAATCTTGAAATAAATTTAATGAAAATATAACAGGTATCATTTCTTATTTACCAGCGTTGTATACTCTAAATAAAAAAGAAAAACTTAATAAATTATTTGCAAAAAAACTAGATGCAAATTTAAATGTTTACAATAATTATTTAAAAACTTCTAAGTTTTTTTCTTTAATTTCAGAAAATTTAAATTTAGTTTTTAAACTTTTTGTAAGTGGTGTGATAATAGTTTATTTTGGTTTAGTTCATAAAAATGATGTATTTGAGTTGATTAAATCAGTTTCAATTATTGCATTTGTTGGTTCTTTGTTAGATAACTTTTTTGATCATCTAAATGAAACAATTGAAGATATTTTAAAATTTCTTCAAGTAAAAAAGGCCAAAAAAGAAATTCAAGATACACAAAATATTGCACCATTTAATTTAACACTTACAGTAAGTGCATTTAACTTAGAAAATGAAGTATTTTCAAGCATTTTAATTAAAAATCTCTCTTTAAAATTAAAGGATAAAACATTGTATAACAATAAAAATTTAATTATATATCCAGCTAAAAAATACATTATAAAAGGTTCAAATGGTTCAGGTAAGTTTACGCTTGCCAGAATTCTTTTAGGTCTTGAGAAAAACTATGATGGAAATGTTTTACTAAATGCTAAATATGAAGTTAAAGAGATTGATTTTAAATGAATAAACAAACACTTTAACTATCTAGCAAATAACTCGCTTTTACTTGAAGCAAATATAGAAAATAATATTGTTTTATTTGAAGAAAATTCTGATAAAAACAAGCTAAATAACCTAATTGAAAAATTAAATTTGCAAACAATAGATAAAAATAAAATCTTAGGACAAGAAGATGATAATGATGTCTCAACTGGTCAAATGCAAAGAATAGTGTTAGCAAGAAATTTATATTTTAAAAAAGATGTGTTAATAATAGATGAAGGATTATCTAACATTGATAAAGAAAATTTGGAAATTGCTCTAAATTTATTATTAAATGATCAAGACCTTACATTAATTTATATTTCACATCATAATGACAACAAAAGAGAACAAGCATTTGATTATATAATTTATTTAGATAAATAAAAACTTACTATTTTTAGTAAGTTTTTTTAATATTAACAAATTTTATTGATTTACAATATCAAATTCTTTTGGTAGTTTTGAATTAAATTTTAAAGTTTTACCATCAATATTTATAAATTCAATTTCATAAGCATGAAGTCTTTGATTAAAATCATCAACTTTTTTACCATAAACAGGATCGCCATAAACAGGATGTTTAATATACGCTAAATGAACTCTGATTTGATGTGTTCGACCAGTTTCTAATTCACATCTTACAAAGGAAAACACTTTCTTTTTATAATGAAAATATTTTTCAACAAAGACATGAGTAATAGCTTCTTTGGAATTAAAATGAGATACACTCATTTTCTTTCTGTTTTTTTCATCACGAGCAATTGGTAAGTTAATATGACTGATTTGATTCTCTAGTTGACCTTCTATAATTGCGTAATATTTTCGCTTGATTTTTCTTTCTTTTAATTGCTGAGCTAAAAAATTATGCATTTTATCGTTTTTAGCAACCAACATAAGACCAGAGGTATCTTTATCAAGTCGATGAACAATTCCAGGTCTTAGAGAACCATTGACATTTGAAAGCTGAGCAAATTTGTAAACTAAAGCATTTACTAATGTATTTTCATAATTTCCAGGAGCTGGATGAACAACCATATTTGTTGGTTTATCAACTACGATTACATTTTCATCTTCAAAAACAATTTTAAGTTCAATATCTTGTGCTTTTGCAATGATATTCTGTTCTTTTTCTTGATAATGAACTTCAATTTGACTTCCTTGTTTGAGAATAAAATTTTTCTTATTTACAATTTGATTATCCACTCAAACTTGATTGTTTGCAATAATTTCTTGAACAAAAACTCGACTAAGTTCGAGTTTTTTTCTTAAAAAAATATCTAATCTAGTTTGCTCATCTGCGATTAATTTCATTTTTTTCACAATAAAAATTATAACAAAATAAGTTATTATGCTTTTTCAAGATTTTAAAAATTCTTCTTGAGTTTTATTTTAGGAATATAATTTAAGTACAAATATAATCAAAGAGGTTAAAAATATGTCCGAAGAATTTTTATATACATCAAAATGTAGGTGTAAACAAAAAAGATGGCAAATGATATGTAGAATCTTCAGATCCAGATAATGAAACTAAAATCCAAATTTTAAAATCTAATTCAAAGAAACAATCTCATTTTTCAAAGTAAGATTTTGAATTTGTAAAAAATTCTAAATTTAAAGTTAAAGAGTCTCTTTCCAAAGCAAGAAACATAATCCCTAAAACTGAAAAATTATTATCAGATATTGAAGAAGATTTAGAAGATTTGGAAGAAACCTTTGAAGAGAATACAGAAAAACAAACTTCTAAATAATAAAAATAAAAATCACTTAAATTAAGTGATTTTTATCTATAATTTTATATAACTTTAGCTAAGAATTTTTTTCTGCAAGCTTTAGATAATTCAAGACAACTTCATTATCAAATATATACTTACTTTTTAGATTATCTCTTATTAGTTCGTTTATTTGATCTATTAAAACGTCTTTTAGTTTATGAGAATACTTCATTTTTAAAGAATTTGTAAAAAATTCTAAAACATCTAAAATTTTTATTGTTTTTTGCGGGCAAATTTTTAAATCCAAATCAAAATCTATATATTTTACTGTGTTATCTTCTAAAATAAATGGCGATGCTAAGTTGATATAAATATTTACCTCATTTGCTTTAAATCTTACTAGTGCATTATAAAACTTGTGTTTTGGAAAGATTCATAATGTAGGTTCTTTTACAACTCAATGTGATTTATCACTTTTAACTTTAGACCATTTTAGGTTCAATATCAAGTGTTTTGATGTATTTTGAACAATTTTAGCTGTATTTCACTGACAATAAAGTTTGCCATTAAATTTATAAGCTTGCACATTAATTGTGCTTTGCTTTTCTTTATCTTTAGACATCATACCTATTTTTTTTACTGGTTTTTACTAAAGTTGAATTAATCAAGTTTTAATCTTGAATAATTTGCAATTTTATCACTATTTTTTTAATTATGTATTTTTTAAAAAGTTTTTTATTTTTGTATTAATTTAAAAATTTATCTATAAACTTATTTTAATATAATGTTTTTTAGATTAAATTTTTTATAAATTTAAAAAGAAAGAAGGTGTTATGAAAATTAATTGAAAAACTTTTTTCCTATTTTCAACATTTGATATTGTAATTAGTGGTTTTTTATTAGCAATATTTTCAGCGTTAACGTTTATTTTAAAAGTACATTTACCTTCTAGGTTTAATGTAGCTTTTGAAATTCCTTTCTATTTATTTTTAGGAATTATTTTAGGTACATTTAAAGGTGCTGTTGTTGCTTTTATATTTGATATTATGAACGCATTAATTAAAGGACAAATTCATCTTTGAGCATATGAGTATGGAATTATTCCTCCTCTTATTGCTATTATTGCATCAGGATTTCTCTTTTTGTTAAATTCTAAAAGGGATATTTGACTTCTTCTTCCAACAGTCCTTACTTTTATAGTTGCATCTGTAGTTTTAATTTACTACCTCAAAATGCCTGATTCAGAAATTCAAAGAACTTCTAAATCCTGAAAAGGGATTTTTAATAAACAATTAATTATTGGTCTTTTAGCTGTGATTTATTCATTTGCTTTTTTTGTTGGTGGAACATTATTGTTTCTATATCATAAAACACATAATAGAAAATGAAGATTGGCATTTGTAGTTTTTGTTATTTTAGTATTTATTTTTGTTGTCTTTAGATATTTTTGACATCCAATTGCATTTGTTAGATACTACAATAGATTTTTAAACAGAACAGGAAAAGATAGATATATTTCACAGTATTTCTTTTTTTATTTAACTCCAATAATTCTTAAATCTACAATTACACTTCCTGTTTATACTTTTTGTTTAGTAACCTTGACTCCATTAGTTTTAGATTTAAACAAAAAACATAATTTTAAATCCAGACTGGGATGGATGAAATAAAAGTCTAAAATTTTTATAACCCATTTTTTAAAATAGTAAAATTTATGTCTTTTTTAAAAAAGAGTAAAATTTTATTGTAAAAATTAACTTAATAATGTTTTGTATTTTAAAATTTTTTTACATTTTACTTTAATATAATTCAATTTACATAGAAAGTATATATGAACAATTTATCAACTATTTTACTCAACGCAAATTTACTAAATAATTTGGATTCTTTAGATTTTAATAAATTAAACACTAGTTATAAAGAAATGAATTTAGCAGCAAAACAAAATGAACTTGAAAAAATTGACACAAATCAATGCACAATAATTATTTATAAAAAATAATTATTATAATTAAATTATGGTTGTCTCTTCATCAAATGTTAATTATAATGTATCAAAAAATGAAAATTTTAAGTTTTTAATTTTTCATAATTACCCGCTACTATTTCAAGGTTGAAAAATTCATATAGCTCCCAGAATAAGGGATTACTACAAAGTTATAAAAATTATTTACACATATTGTGTAAATAATTTTTTAGAATTTAAGCATTTAAAAACCATAAATTAGCCAAGATTTATTCTTCAAAAAGTTTAGATTTGCAAATGTACGGTAAATTAATTACAATTTATCCAAAAAATGAAGAAGATTTTAAACTACATATCGAAAATTTGTATCAACTATTAAAAAAATATAAAGGCTTAAATATTTCAGTAGACAAGCAGTACAAAAATTCTATTATTTTTTATAGATTTGGAACAAATCATAGCAAAAGACCATATTTTGTTAATCCCATTACTCAGAAAAAAAGAACCAGATAGAAGTAAATCATATTTTTATTTACCTTCATTTGTAAAGGATGTTTTTGCAGAAAAACCAAAAGATTCACCTAAACTTTCACAATATAGATTACCCTATAACATATATCAAAATACTTCTGGATTTATTTTTTTAGGTGCTAAACAAAATGAAAATAAATTACTAACACTAACAGTTAAACAAACTCACATTTATACTTATTTTGATTCAAAAGTTGCTTTGGTGAGTTTAAGAAAACGTGAACAAAAGTTTTGAAAAATTATTAATCCATCTATTTTTATAGAATCATTTTTTGAAAACAACTTTTTTATACTGTAAAAGAGTTTATAAATGGTAGAGATTTAGGAAATGTATTAAATTCTAATCTAATTTATTCATTAACTAATCACGAACATTATTCTAAATTTTTGTTTAATTTAATTATAAATTTGGTAAAAACAATTGATTTGCATCATAAAAATAACATTATTTTAAAGGATATTAATTTAGGAAATTTCATTATAACAAACAAGAATAAATTTCACTTTATAGATTATGATTTTTCTTTTTTCACTAATGAAGATTTTAAAAAGAAATTTGATTTAAAAAATAATGTTATTTTAGATACAGATTTATTCCAAATTGATAAATCAAATAAATTAACTCATTTTCAAAAAGATTATTTTAAGTTAGCAATTGTACTATTACAACATTTTTTTAATCATTTTTACTTTAAAAAAGATAAATATTTATTTTCTTTGGATTTGTTGTTGTTTTGAAAATTTACAAAGTTTTTTGGTTTAAAATCTTATATTTTTCAATCACTTAATTTACTTTTATACAAAAATCCAGAAAAAGTTAATTTTGTACAAAAATTAGAAAAAATTAAACAAAAATGCTATAAAAAAGAAGCATTTTTAATGTTTTCAGAAAATTATATAATCAATAAAGTGCAAAATATTTTAGCTAAAAATCCAAAAATTAAGTTTAAATTCGAAAGTTGAAAACATAAATTGATTTTTTCTGTTATTAATGATTTAGAGTTTGAAAATACAGAAAACAAAAAAGTTCATTATAAAAATATCTATAAATTAAAAATATCAAGTTTAATTTTTTATTGTTTTTATCTTTTGAATGATTTTAATAAAAATAAAAATTCACAAAATAAAAAAATGTTGAAAGAATGATAGATCCCCTTTTCTATTTTTCTAAAAAAAAGGGGATCTGCTCACAATTTTGTTCATATTTTTTTTATTATTTATTTAAAAAACTATTTGTTTACAAAAGTTTTAATTTTTTTAATAATTGCTTCTTTTTCAAAGCCAATTTGTTTTAGTATATCTTTTACTGGAGCAGAAATTCCAAATGTATCAATTCCTATGTTTAAACTAGCGTGTTTTGTTCAGCCAAAAGTTGAAGCCAATTCAATAGAAACCGCTTTAGAAGCATCTCAAATAGGTGTGTTTTGTCAATTAGATAAAGAAATTAAATTAAAATCTAATTCATTAGCAATTTCTTGTGCAATAGCTAATTCTGAACCAGTAGCTATAACTGCAAATTTAGATTTAGATTTTCTTACAAGGTAAGCTCCTTTTTTAAATTCTTCTTGATTTGTGTTTGCTAAAGAAGTAATATTTTGTCTAGTTAAAACAATAACAGTTGGTGTTAGTTTAGAATTTATTGCAATTTCATATGAAGCTTTTACTTCTTTTTCATCAGCAGGACGTAAAACATTTAAATTAGGAACAGATCTTAACATAGCAAGTTGTTCAATTGGTTCATGTGTTGGACCATCTTCACCAACTTGAACTGAATCGTGAGTAAAGATATAAGTTACAGGAAGCTGCATTAAAGAAGAAAGTCTTAATGCTGGTTTTAAATAATCAGCAAAAACAAAGAAAGTAGAAACAAAAGGCTTAAAGTGAGAGTGAAGAGCAAGTCCATTTGCAATTGCTGCCATTGCAAACTCTCTAACTCCAAATAGAATATTTCTTCCTTTTCTATTTTTTATAGAAAAATCTCCATCTGCACCTTTTGCTTTAGTTGAGCTACTTAAATCAGCACTACCACCTATTCAAGATTCAAGATTTTTGTTTAAATGCTCTATAACAGCACCTGAACTTGCTCTAGTAGCAATGTTTTCTTTAATATCAATTTCAATTTTTTGCTCTTTATCAGAAGCTAAAATTCAATTTTGGAGTTCTTTGGAAACTTTGAAGCTATTAAAAGCATTTTGAGATCTTTTAATCAATGTATCTTCATAGAATTTTTTTACTTCTTGAGGTAGTTCGAATTCATCATAAGTTCAATTTAGATTTTGCTTTAAAACTTCAATATCTTTACCTAATGGTGCACCGTGCACTTCTGAGGTATTTGCTTTTGGAGCTCCTTCACCAATTATTGTTTTTACTTCAATAAATGAAGGTAAGTTAGATTGTTTTGCTTTAGTAATTGCTTGATCAATAGCATCAACTTCATTTTTTTCCACAAGGATATAATTAAATCCTAATGCAGTCATTTTTTCTTTTACATCTTCAGTAAAAGTTGCTTCTACTCTTGTATCTAATTGAATATTATTTGAATCATATAAAACAATTAATTTGTTTAATCTTAAGTGTCCAGCTAATGAAAATGCTTCATTTGCTACACCTTCTTGAATATCACCATCTCCACATAAAACATAAGTGTAGTGATCAATTTCTTTAAATTTTACTTCTAAATGAGCTTGAGCAATTGCAACTCCAGTAGCGATTGCAATTCCTTGACCTAATGGTCCTGTTGTTGCTTCTACTCCTTTTGTGTGTCTGTATTCTGGATGCCCTGGAGTTTTAGAGTTTAATTGACGAAATTGTTTTAAATCTTCTTTAGAGATCAATCCAATTACTCTTAATAGTGAATATAATAAAGCAGATCCGTGACCAACTGATAAAATAAAACGATCTCTATTAATTCATTGTGGATTTTGTGGATCAAAATTCATATGTCTAGTAAATAAAGTATGAACAATATTAGCAGCACTTAAAACAATTCCAGGATGCCCTGAATTTGCTTGATTAACAGCAGCAACTCCGTTCATTTTTAAAGTATTAATTGCTAATTCTTCTATATTTTTATGCATTTTTTCTCATTTCTTTGTTAAATATTAAATAAATATTTTCAGGCTCAGTATTAATTAATAACTTTATTGCCTCTCTTGTTTTGCTTAAAATTTTATTAACAGTAGTTGCATATTTAAAGTTAGCTTTGGTGTTGATATAAAGTTTGAGAGTCAAATTTGTTGACTTGAGGTTAATGTTGACATCCAAATGCTTGATTGTGAAGCTATCTAGTTTGTTTAGCGCCTTTTTAACTTGTGAACTAAAAGCTTTTTTATATACTAAATATTCTTGATTTAAAGAATAATTTACAACTACAAAATTCATTATTAATCTCCTCTTGAAACGTATTTTCCTGTTTCAGTAGATACAATTATTTTTTCACCTTCTTTAATAAATAGAGGAACATCGAGTTCATATCCAGTTTCAACAATCACTTTTTTTGAAGGATTAGAAGAAGTATTTCCTTTTACAGCGTCATAAGCTGTTGTTACAATTAATTCAACTTTTGGTTTTAGTTCAATATCTAATACTTCATTTTTGTATTTTCTAACTAAAACTTTTGCTCCTTCAACTAAAAAATTTACTTCTCATTGAACTTTTTCAATGTCAATACTAATTTGTTCATAATCAGTATCATTCATTAAAACTATGCTTGTTCCGTCGTTGTATAAATAAGACATTGTTAATTTTTCAATATGAGCTTTTTCAACTTTGGTTCCACCTGAATAGGTTTTTAAAGTAATAGCTCCTGTTTTTAGGTTTTTCACTTTTGTTTTGACATTGGCTTGACCACGACCTTGCTTGGAATGTTGTGATTCAATCACAGCATAAATTTGCCCGTCATCTTTAAAAGTAATACCTGGTTTAAATTCGTTTACGTTAATCATTGCTTTTTCCTTTTTTAGTTAATAAATAAGTTCTAAATTGAGTTAATTTTACTTTATTTTTCTTGCAAAATAGAAAAAATTCTTTTTTATTGAAAATTTGAATTACTAATAAAAAATAAAAAATTAATAAAAAATGCAAATTTTCTAATTTTTATTGTATACTTAATGAAAAAATGCAATTAGGACAAAAATATGAAAACTTATAGAAAATATTCAGACATTCCAAAACAGTACAGATTTGATTTAGACTTCCTTTTAGAAGGTCGTACTATTGAAGACAAATTAGCAGGTATGGATGAGTATATTTCACAACTAATTGCCAAAAAAGATAGTCAATTTGATACAGTTGATAATTTTTTAGCCTATCAAAAGCTTTCAGAAGAATTCGCAATTTATAATAATAAAGTTTTAAATTACATTTCAAATAAACTAAATACAAATTTAGTTGATGCAGAAACTAATAAACTTTTTGGTCAATACAAGTTTAAAATGAGTAATTTTTATTCATCTTTGGGTTCAATTCAAAATCTTTTTTTTGCTAAGAAAGATTTAATTAATCAATATAAAAATGATCCAAGAGTTAAAAATTACAGATTAGAAATTCAAAAATATCTTGATTTTGAAGCACATAGATTAAGTGATGATGTTGAAGAATATTTAACTAAAACTTCTTTTGGTCAAGTTTCTTTAAGTTCAACTTTTGCAGTTTTAAATAATTCAGAAACAAAGTTCAAAGATGTAATTTCTGCTTCAAATAAGAAGCATTCTTTAACAATTGCTACACTTTCAACACTTTTGAAAAATAAAGATGAAGATATTAGAAAGCAAGCTTACAATAATTACTTAGATGCATATTTAATGCATAAAGAAACTTATTCTTCTTTATTATATCAACACATTAAAAAACAATCCGTGGATGCTAAAGCTAGAAACTTTAACTCTTTAATTGAATATTGTTTATTTTCCGATCGGATTAGTGTTTCTTTGTTAGAAAATTTATTTAAAAATGTGCAAAATCATACAAATATTTACAATAAATTTAAAAAAGCTCGTAACAAATTTTTTAAATTTAAGTTTAATAAGCCAATGAAAGATTGAGATAATAAAGTTTCGTTGGTTAAAATCAAAGAAAATTATAGCATTGAAGAAGCTCAAAACTTAGTTCTTGAATCTTTAAAGCCTTTGGGATCAGAATACACAGATATGATTAAAAAGGCTTTTAAAGATTGTTGAGTTGATTACAACAATGTTGCCAATAAAAGAAGCGGAGCTTATTCAATTGGTGCTTCTTATGGTTTAGATAAAAAATACATTTTAATGAATTATGATTTTACTTTTAATTCAGTTTCTACTTTAGCTCATGAATTAGGACATTCAATGCATTCATATTTTTCAGATACAAGATTGCCTTATTCATTAGCTAGTTATCCAATTTTTTTAGCTGAAATTGCTTCAATTTTTAATGAATTAATGTTAGTTGATAAAGCTTTTGAACAATCAGAAAATGACTTTACTAAGTTTAAATTACTAGAAGATTCAATTTTAGAGTTTTATCAAGTAGTAATTAAACAAACAAAGTGGGCTGAATTTGAATATGAAATGTACAATTTAATTGATAAAGGGCAACCAGTTAATTCTTACACAGAAATCGAAAAGGTTTACGTTGATGTAGTGAATAAATATGAAATGGAAGCTAACAAAGTAAAATTAGGTGATAAAAGCAATATTTACTCAGTAATTGTTCCTCATTTTTATTATGGTTATTATGTATATAAATATGCTATAGGATATATCGTTGCTAATGTGTTTTTTCAAAGGTACAAAAAAGAAGGAAAAGCACAATTGCAAAATTACATTGATAAATTCTTATCAGCTGGAGGATCTAATTGACCTGCTTTAGTTTTAAAAGATGCAGGAATAGATTTAGAAGATTCCAAAATTTATCAACAAGCTTTTAGTATACTAGAAGATAACGTTGAAAAATATATAAAATTAGGTAATAAACTATTTAAAAATTAGTAATTTACTTTCTATTTTAGAAAATAAATGAAAATTTATAATTACTAAGAAAATATGCTAATAAAATCTATTAGTGTGTTTTTTTATATTTTTAAAAAAAGGAAATAAAATGCAAACAAAAAAAATAGAATTAAAATTTTCAAAAAACCAAAAACCAAAACAAGAATTTGCCAACGCAAGTGAAATTTCATCAATGTCAAATATTGAAATTGATAATAATCAAATTAACTTAAGTAAAGCACACATTAGAAAAAGGACGAGTTTTTGAGAAGAATTATTTTCAAAAGATTCGGTGATTTTAAAGTTTTTATGAAAATTGTTCAAAATAGTGCTTGAATTTATTGTTGTAGCTTGAATAGTAATAACTCTTGTATTTTTCCTGATAAATTCCACACCAGGTGAATTAGGAATTTTAACAGGATTATCTGAAGCGCAAAAAAAAGCTGAATTAGCTAAATATGGGCTTGATTTACCATTGATTCAAAGATATTTTAATTATTTATGACACTTTATTAATCTAGATTTTGGAATTTCATTAACTCTAAGACCTAGAGTGGATATTAACTCCTTTATTTGACAAAGATTTTTAACTTCATTTTCTGTAGGAATCTTTTCTGTGTTCTTAACAATAGCAATTGGAGTGCCTTTGGGAATATTTGTAGGTAAAAATCCAGGAAAGTTTTTAGATAATTTCTCAACAGTAGCAATTGCAGTTTTATCTTCAATACCTTCACTTGTTTTTTCTTTAATTCTATTAATTATCGGTAAAGCAACAAAAATACCTTATGTATTTGATTTTCAAGATTTTGCAACGTATGTTTTACCAGCAATTGCGCTATCGATTGGTTCAATTGTTTCTTATGTTAGATATATTAGATATGAATTAAATAATGAATTAAACTCAATGCATGCTAAATTTGCATATTTAAAGAATTTAACAAGAAATAGATTTGTTTGAACACATGCACTTAAAGCTTCTTTATTTCCAATAGCAACATTTTTCCCTGGTGTTGTTTTGGGTTCGTTTGTGGGTTCTGTTTTTGTTGAAAAAATCTTCTTAATTGCAGGGTCCGGGGGAATTTTAATTGATGCCATCCAAGCAAAAGACTTTAATATTATTTTATTTTTAGTTTCAATTTATTCTTTACTTACTATTATTTCCTATACATTAAGAGATATAAGTTATGAATTATTAGATCCAAGAATCAGAAGAAAGGCAAGATAATGACCATTACAAAAAACAATTCAATTAGTCAATATTTAAAAGAAGTATCAGCACCAAATGCAGTTTTACAACCATTGGCTTATCAACAATGAAAATTAATGTCTAAAGAGGCAGAAGCTTTTGATAGAAACTTTTTTCAACCAAAGCAAAATGCATTTAAAGACTTTATCAACAGATTTTCTCGTTCATTTGCTGGTGTTTTTGGTGTAATTATCATAGCTTTTCTAATTTTATTGGCAATAATTCTTCCTTTTACTACTGGAAATCCAATTGAAACTAGACCTAATCAAAAAAACTTAAATTACTTTACTGAAAACTTTATTTTAGGAACTGATAATCTAGGTCGTGATGTTTGAGCATTTTTATGACATGGACTTCGTTTTTCTTTAGCTCTTAGTATTATTGTTGCAATAATTGAAGTTGCTGTTGGAACTTTCTTTGGAGTTTTAATGGGTCATTTTCGTATATTTGACAAAGTATTTACCTTTGTAATCAAAGTAGTTTCTAACGTACCAACAATTTTAATTCTAATTTTAATGACACTTGTTTTAAAACCTTCATTTTGAGTATTAGTTTTTGCTTTTAACATTACAGGATGAATTGGATTAGCTAATCAAGTTAGAGCTCAAGTTAAAAGAGCTAAAAACTTCACTTGAGTTTCAGCATCTAGAGTGCTTGGAACTCCAAATAGAAAAATTCTTTTTAACTTCGTACCTTTAATTATTCCTTTATTAATTACTAACGTTGTTTTTGTTATACCAGGAACCATTTTAGGAGAAACTGGATTAGCATTTATAGGGCTTTCATTGCCAAATGTACCAACTTTAGGTAATGCAATTAATGATGGAATACCAATTGTAACACTATATCCTAGATATGTTTTAATCCCAGCATTTTTACTAATTTTATTAACATCAGCTGTGCAAATGATAGGAAATGCACTTCAAGATTCATTAAGGAGACAAAGATAATGCAACAATTAAGAACTACAATTGCTATGAATCCCAAAGTGAATCAAATTGAATTAAGACTTGAAAAGAAATTAGAAAAAAATGTTGCAGATTTTGCTTCGAAGTTACAAGCTATTCAAAATTCAGCAGATTCACAAGAATTAAAAGATAAAAGAATCAAAGCTTTAACTGATGAGTTTAAATCCAGAGAATTTGCTTTGAAAAAACAAGCTCTTAAAGAAAAAAGAAGAGCCGAAACACCATTTTTACAAAGAGTACAAAAGCGTTTTAAATTAGCATATAATAGACAACATTTTGATTTTGAATCTTTTGCAAAAAATGTCCAATATCAAAATTTTTCCTTTGGTAAAAAGAAAATCGTTGCTGAAATTGATAATCTAAGATTGTCCTTTAGTAATCCAGCAATTCATAATTATCGTTCTTTAGTAATTAGAAATACTTCAATTAAATTTTACGAAGGTGAAATTCATGCAGTTATTGGTGAATCTGGATCTGGAAAATCAGTTATTACTTCAGCATTGTATGGTTTAACAGGAAATAATGCAATAATCGAAGAAGGATCAATTAAATTATTTAACAATGAAGTGCAAGATTTTTCCTTTAGAGATTGAGAGTTGTCTAATTACCGTGGAAAAGTCATTTCAGCTGTATTTCAAAACCCAATTTCCACTTTAAATCCAACTAAAAAAGTCGGAAAACAAATTACAGAAGGAATGTTAATTAACGGAATTGTTAAGACCAAAAAAGAAGCAAAAGCAAAAGCAATTGAATATTTAAAACTAACAAAAATCAACAATCCAGAACAAGTAATGGAACTTTATCCACATGAATTATCTGGAGGAATGATTCAACGTGTTGTTATCTCAGCTATTTTATCACTTGAGCCTAAAATCATTGTTATGGATGAACCAACAACAGCTTTAGATACTACAGTGCAAGCTTTGGTTTTAGATATTGTAAGAGATTTACAAAAGAAATTAAAAATTACAATTATCTTCATAACACATGATTTAGGAGTTGTTGCTTCACTTGCTACTTATATTTCAATTATGTACGCAGGTCAAGTTATAGAAGAAGGAACAAGAGATGAAATTCTAAACAATCCACAACATCCATATACTTGAGGGCTAATTTTATCTATGCCAGATTTAAACAAAGGAAGTAGACTCTCAACAATTCGTGGAGTTGTGCCTTCATCGTTAAACGAAATCGTTGGAGATGCTTTTGCAGTTAGAAATGATTATGCTCTTGAACAAGATTTTTATGTAGAACCTAATTTCTATTACTTATCTGAAACACACAGGGTAAAATCAGCACTACTTGATCCAAAAGCACCAAAAGTAAATCCACCTGAATTAATTGCTCAAAAACAAGCACAATGAGCAAGAACACATTCAAGTAATTCAACTAATAGCTTTAAAAATGAAGGAAGATATGGAAGATAAATTTTACTTAGAACATCGAATTAAAAAATATGGAATTCTAAATAAAACAGTAGCAAGAAGACTAACCAAAGGTACTCAAGCTATGTTAGATGCATATCCAGAAAAAGAACAATTAGTTAAATTCAGAAGTGTGGATATTACTTACGGGAGTGGTAAAAATACACTAAAAGCAATTTCTGATTTAAATATGAATATTTACAAAGGAGAAATCCTCTCACTAGTTGGTGAATCAGGAAGTGGGAAATCAACAACAGGTTCAGCACTAGCTGCTTTGACTTCACATAGTTTTGGTTCAATTACTATAGGTAGCGAAACATTACCGCATAAAACAACACAAATTAATTCAAAATTAAATAATTATTTAGTAGCTAATGTACAAATGATTTTTCAAGATCCAGTTAGTTCACTAAATCCTCATAAAAACATTTTCAAAGTAGTTTCAGAAGGAATTGATAATTTAGAGCTTAAAACCAAAGGTGGCATTAAAAAAATTTTTCTCCAAAATTTTGATGAAAATGTTTTTCGAAATTTAGTTGATATTCTAGCAAAAGACAACAACTGATCAGAACATACAAAAGAGTTATATCTAAATAAGTTTTTCCAATTAGAAGAAGAAAACAAAGAGTTAGCTTACGATTATCTCTATGTTAAATTTCTTAATGAATTAGCAGAACAAAACACTCAAAAAGCTCAAGCATATTTACAACAATCACAAGCAACTAGAAAGGAAAAAGAAGCACTTTCAAGCGCAAAACTCAAGTATGAATTGATTTTAGAGATGCTAAAATCCGTTGGTCTAGACGAAAGTGTACTAAAGCGTTTTCCTTTAGAATTTTCCGGTGGTCAACAACAAAGAATTGGTATTTCACGAGCTTTAGTTTTAAGACCAAAATTATTAATCGCTGATGAGCCAATTTCTGCTCTTGACGTTTCCATTCAAGCACAAGTTATTAATATTTTTAAAGATTTAAAACAAAAATATAATTTAACAATTTTATTTATTTCCCATGATTTAAGAATGGTTGAGTACATCTCGGATAGGATAGCTGTTATTAACAAAGGTAAATTATTAGAAATAGGTCCAACCAAAGAAATAATGCAAAATTTTCTACATCCTTATACTAAATCATTAATGGAAGCTATTCCCGCGATTGATTCAACATCTAAATCACTACTTGGTTATGTATATGATCCGCAAATTCATGAATATTCAGAAGATAATCAACCAGAGTGAGTTAATTTGGGTAATAATCACTTCGTTTTAGCTACAAAAGACGAAGTTTCTCAATGAAAAAAAGGAGTTTATAAAACATGAAAAAATTAACAGCAGGAGCTAAGTTTTTAATAGCAACGACTTCAGTTGTAGCTGCATCAGGAGCTGTTATTGGTGGAATTAAATTATACGGAGAGCATAATGAATTAGGTGTTTATCACTTGCAATTAGAACAAAGTGATTCAAATGCAGTAACAAACCTAACTAAAGTAAGTTCTGCAGATTTTCTTGACTCTGTAGGACAAGTTGTAGCAAAATTCGATTCTAACTTAGATCCAAATAATCCTCAAAATGAAAATTCAATGGTTATTTTACAACAAAGAGTAAATGGTAAAATGACTATGTCAGTTAAAGATTTTCGTTTATGATTTTTAAAAACTCACAATCGCCAGACTCCTATCTTTAGAGTAAAAATAGGGTTGATGACATTTATTAATGAATATTTTGAAGCATTAAGTCCTCAAGAATTTGTGGATTATGCAAAATGATTTATTAAAAATGTTTCCTGAGGACCAGAAACTCTTTCACTTTCTTCATTTACCCTTAAAAAAGGAGTTATAGTAAATGGAAATGCAATAACTTTGGGGCAACATCAAGGAAAAAGAAAAGAAGAAACCAATATTACTTTTTACCCTGATGCATTCTTTGGTTCTCTTCCTTTAGCTTCTAATTACGCAGGAAGAGGAAATGGACCTGATAGTTTAACATATCAATTTAATTCACTTGCTTTTACAAAAGAACAATTGCAAGAATATATCAAAACCATTCCGCAAAGATTAGTAATTTCTAACTATCCAGATAAATTCACAGCTGGTGGTGTTGTTGGTCTTGATTTATTATTAGGTAAAAAAATCCACAGATATAGTCTTTATAATGCTTTAAAAGCAACATTGGAAAAAGCAAAACAAAATGCAACACAACAAAGTCAACAACAAACAATTAAAGCACAACAACCTGTGTTTGAAAATGGTTTAAATGATCCAGATTTAGTTTCTATAAAAAATACCAGAGCTGATGGTTCTGTTGAAGTGATAACTCCTACTAAAAAAGCAACTGGATTAAACAAAGACATTTCATTTAATGTTGATTACGATGCAGAGTTAAAAAAACTTGAAGCTCTTAAATTAAAACCAGAAGATACTTATTTTTATGCTTTCAGTGATAAAGACGAACCAAGTGCAAAACATCAGCAATTAGTTGCTAAATTTACAACAGCTTTATACATTTTTGCAAAAAATCACAATATATCTTTGGCCAATAATCCTGAAGTTGTTCTTGATACAACACAAGTAGATAAAGAATATACAATTGAAAAATTAATCAACAAACACAGAGATGCTAATTGAGAACAATATCGTTTATATCCAGATGATGTACCTGAACAATATTTAGAAACTGTTGATTTTGTAATCTCAAATCCAGATTTTGACACTAAAAAAGAAAGAGATTCACAAAATCAAAAACAACTAAAATTTAGTTACAATTTTAGAATTAATCGTTTAGCAAATGGAACTAATAAAGATGAATTAAATTCATTAATGCTTCTTGAATTTATTAAAGAAACACAACCGCAATTAGAAAAATTAGCAACTAACGGATTTAGAAATTTTTATAATTTCCAATCTACAAAAGGAAATACAATTTACCTTTACGAAGATGGTAAAAAAACTACATTTCACCAAAGTTTAGAATACGCTGAAGATAATTATGGTGAAGATTTTGATTTTAAAAAATTAAAAAAAGTTTCAATTTTAGATGTTGTTAAAAAAGACAAAGATCACTTAGAAATTAAACTAACAGATGAAGATAAATATAAAACATATTTAGAACAATTTGCAAAAGATACAACATTTTCAACTAAATTAACACCAGTTTTAAAAACTTTTACTGATTTACAAAAAACTCCAAATTCAAAACTTCCTAATTTATTAAATGCTCTTTCATTTGATGCTAAAACTCAAACTTTATCAATAACTGATCCAAGTTTAGTTTCATTTTTACAAAAACATTTAACTAAATTAAAAGAGTTTTACACCAAACATAATCTTACAAATTCACAAAATATCGACGCTTTACTTTTACAATTAGAAAAGCTTTGAAATAAACAATTAGATGAAGCAGAACTTAATAACACCTATTTAGATTCAACAGATGATGGTGTTACATCTGTTACTGAACAAACTTTAGAAACTAATATTTCTTCATTTGCTTCTTTTGTGGATGCTGCTTTAAATTTGGTTAATACTTTAAATGCTAAACCAGAAGCTAAAGCTAAATCAGATGCTGAATTTACAATTGTAAAAGAAATTAATCTTGCAAGCAACAATCCAGATTTAAAACAAGCTGAAGAAGAATTTAGAACTTTTAAATGATCAGTTAATTACTTTGATAGAGTAACTCCAAGAATAATTAAAGAAAATGATGAAATTATTGATTTAAAACCCACAAAAACTTACACACTATTTCTTGATTATTACGATGGTTTAATTGATACAGTTTTAGAAAATGATCCATACGTTGCAACTGAAATTGACGGCACACATTTAGAAAAATCAATTAATCCAACAACAGGTGAAATAACTTATTCAATAGCGGATGGAAAATATACTGGATTTTATTCAACAGATCGTATTTCTTTCATTTCGTTACTAAAAGCTAGTTCAGATAAGTTTAAAACTACCGGAATAAACTATTTAAGATACGTTGGACAACACGAATATGGTCATCACCAAACACTTCAATATGCCCAAAATATTTCTGAAAAATCCAAAGCAATTCAAGCTGCTGCTTTAACAAGTGGTGGAATTGCAGCTGAAGGTTTATATAACAAAGATATCTTACAACTTTACCTAGATGCAAGATCTTCTGGTCTTAAAATAAGAAGTGCAAATGCAACATATGAACCATCAGCTAATGGTTTGTATTCTAACTATACATTTAACAAAGCAAAAGGTGACATTCCACAACGTTGAGAAACAGAAAAAGATATTTTTGGATCTCGTCCAGGAGAACCCACTGAAGATTTAATCGATAACAAAGCAAGAAGATACTTACAATCTTTTGAAAATTTAAAAACAGCTGCTGATTTAAGAAATCTTAAATTATATGATTTATATTTATTAAACGCATTTGATTTTGATTCAGGAACAATTAGTCCTAAAATCGAAGGAAATTCCGAGTACTTTAAATTAGGTAATGAAGTTCTTTCACGTATTGCTAATAAAGACTCTTTTGCACAAAATGCCCAAGTTAGCTTGCATGATTTAGAACTAACTCCACCTGTTTCTAAAGAAAAATTAGATAAAGAAAAATTTGCTACTTTTGTAAGTGATTTTCTTGATAAAGTATTATCTCAAGCAAACAAAAAAAATCAAGATAAAACCTTTCATATTTCTTTTGATGATTTAAAACAAATTTTTGAAAAAGAATTTAACATTGTAGCAAGCGCAAAATTGGATAATAATTTTACTGAAGATCAAGCTAAATCCATTTATCGTGCAAAAGTAAAAAGAGCACTTGCAGTGTTTTACAAATCAAATCTTTCTTCATTTAATTCATTAATTGATGAACTTGTACAAGAGTTTCAACCTGAGTTAAAAAAACTAGAAGCAGAACAAAAACAACAAAATTCTAATCAACAAAACCAAGCAAATAATCAACCAAATAATCAAGAACAATTATCTAAATTAGCTTTACAAACCAAACTTATTACTTATCAATCACTAGTAAATAATGCTGAAAATTTTAAAAAATTACTTACTTTATTAGAGCGACATCTTGATGTTAAATCTCTTAGTGTGGAGCAAATCTTTGATCAAGTTAAAATTGAAACTTTAGATGATCTTAATAAATATGGAGTTCAACAACTTAAATCTTTATTAGAAAAAGCCAAAAATAAACAAGCAGGATTTGAAAATGTTACTCAAGAACAAATCGAATCTTTAGAAAAAAATATTGAATTATTATCTCAACAATATAAAACTTTACCTTCTGGAACAGGTAAAACAAAAATTCCTGAAGGATTTTTCCCTCAAGATTGAGTATTACTTCAATTCAAATCCATTGTAGATGTTTTACTTTTAGCAATAAACACTGAAGTAAGTGATTTACAAGCACAAATAGCTCAACAAAATGAACAATTAAAAGCATCAAAAGATCAAAATACAAACAAAGCTGCTCAAGACAAATTAGCACAGTTAAATCAAAAATTAGAAAGTTTTTTACAAAAACAAAAATTATTTAATGAAATAAAAGATAATCTCTTTGGTGATAACAGTAATTTAGAAGAATTAAGTAAAGCGCCGGATAGTTATATTTTAGGAAGTGATATTAATAATCTTTACAACAGATCTTTAGTAGATGGTAAAGGAAACATCATTAAATTTGATGACAAAGGTCAAATTATTGCAGGAACATATGAAACATATCCTTCAGAATCTGATCCAAAAATAATGAAGTTTAAAAACTTTAAACCAACATTATTTTACAAAAATGGAAGACCTTTAATTGATATAAACACTTTTGATGATCCAACATCTTATTCAGAATTAAAAAAAGCAATTGATAAATTAACAAGTTCATTTAATTCCAAATTAATAAAAAAATATGAAAATAATGGATGAGATACATCATCAAGCATTTCCACATGAAACTTTAAAACTAGCGATGGAGTTGCTAATTCTAAAAATCCAGCAAATGCAAGTAAATATTGAACTTTTTTAAGCCAGTTTTTAAATGGTAACCTTAGAGAATTTTTCTATTCTTATGACGATTTTAAAGACACAAAAGAAAAAAATTTAACTTTTAGTCTTGATTTAAGCAAACTCAATAACTCAACTTTAGATTTAACTAAAGAAGTTCAAGATGTAGTAGAATCAAGAATAGCAGGAGTACGTAATTCACAAAATAAAACTGTTAAAGATGAATATATAAAGCTCATTTATTACTATTACTATAATCTAAGTGGCCGAATTAATCCAAAAACTAATGTTGAAGTTAATTTTGATTCATTTACTAAAGATTACAGAACTAAATTAGGAAATAATTCTAATTATTCATATCCACAAAGTGATCAAATTGACTTTAGAAATAAAGATGAAAAAGGTAAAGTATTTGATTTAAATGCTTTTAAACTCAAATATGGTTACTATAATGATGAAGCATTTAATAAGTTAACTCCAGAACAAAAAAACTTAATAAAACAAGATAGTTTTTACTCAGATGCAAAAGAAAAAGATTTATTTGCTAATCTTAGTGATTTAGTTTCATTAAGAAGTTCTTCATTTTACAAATTGATGAATCTAATTTTATTTATAGCACGTCAACAAAGATCAGTTATTGAATCTAAAGTTATAGACAACATTAACAGTAAATTGAAAGGTACTCAATATGGTGAACTTAATACAAGTTTATCAATTTATAGAAACTTCTTAGATTTATCAAGCATATTTGACATAGTTGCAGATAAAGTTTTAGATTCTGTAAAAATCCATAACAATGCTACAAATAAAGATTTAGATAAAAAAGATGTTGAATTTTTCCTTAATTTATTAAAAGAATATTTCAAATATTATAGTTTAGGAGAAAGAAGAAGACAGCAATTACTATCACTAACAAGTGCTTCTATGCCAATGGCAAAAGTAATTAAAATAGGAGATAATGAGTATTATCAAAATCCAAAATATGATTACTTAGTAAAATTAAAATCTTCAAATGCCAAAATTATTTTAGATGCTACTTATACTGCGCCTAGAACAGAAACTTCAAGAACAGAAATTTCCATTCTTAAATCTTCATTGTGACAATTATTAAATCTTGATTATGATTTTTTAGAAAGCCAATTGAAAAAGAAAGATACTGCTACAGGAAAACAAGTCACCAAAGATATAACTACTAAATTCTTTGGGCAAAAAGGTGAATTTGCCTTTAAATCTAAAGTAGAAAATGGTAAAACCGTTCTTGATAAATCTAAAATTTATCTAGATAATTGAGATAAAGAAGAATTTTTTGACAAAAACTTTTTTGTTAAAAACAAAGAAAATGAACAACAAACAGTCTTTACAACTTTGGCTTCATTTATAGATTTTATTTCAATTGATGTTTATAAATTTAGAATAGCTCAAGATGATAATCAAGAACTATATCGTACTTGAGATGTAGATTATGCCCTTACTAAATTTGATTTATACAACTATATTTTAGAACAAGAGAAAAAACCTCTATTTAATGGTGATTTTACAATAAAAACTAAAGCAGAATTACTTGCAAAATTAAAATTAGTTCTTAGTGATAAAACAGATGAAGAACTTGAAGATATGGTGCAAAATACTGCAAATGAATTAATGGATAAATTTGAAAAATCTTCATTTAATTTATTAATTAAAAATAACAAATTCACAAATAAAAATATTGATCAATTATTCTTATCTAATGTAGGTTATAGTGGATTTAACACTATAGATTTAAGCAGAGGTGAAGCACTTGCATCTAATGGAATAGATACAATGTATAACGTTGACCCTTCTATTTTACAACTTCAAGAAGCATTAGCAAGCCAAAGTAGAATCGGAATTGATTACATTTCACAAATTGATACTACTAATTCTTTAAATTTAGATACTGCAAGTATTTTAAAATCTAATATAGAAAAAGATGACGCTTCAAAATCAAGAATTAATAGATTATTATCACGTTATTTAAAAGATAAAAATATTGATATCTCCAATGCTAGATTATTTGAACTTCAATATTTAATAGGAACCAAAGATTTATTTACATATTCAAATTTAGCAACTAAAAATCAATGATATAGAGAATTAGCTGATTCAACAAGATATTTCACAACTGATCTGAACTTTAGCTCAATAGATAAATTTAATTCATCAAGATTTGAAAATAGAGTAAGCGATTTCTTCTCTGATTATGTTTATAATTATGCAGAATCACTAACTAGAGATTTAGTACAAACAACTTATCTTCCTTCAACTACTACATTAAATAATATCCCTTCATATTTAAATGGATTTTCTGAAAAAAATACAGGTTATGAGTTCTTTGTTGATCCAAGTTTTTCTAAAAAATGACTTCAATCATATACAAATCCTGTTTCTCTATCACAAGGAAAAGGTTTAGGTTATGATTTTACATCTAATCCATCCATTGCTAACTTTTATGTTCATATGTTTGAATCAGATTTAAATAAACAATATGCAGATTTAGCAAAAATTTACAGAGCTGCAGCACAAGATAAACAAGTACTTATAGAAGCAGCTATTTCAAAAAGACAATCAGAACAAACTCAAGAACAAAAAAACAAATTAGAAGCATTTAAAAATGCAAAATGAGATAACTACGAATGATTAGATGATGATAAAAAAGCTAAAATTTTAGATATTAAAAAAGAAATTCAAAAACAAACTCAAGAAACCGATGAAGAAATCAGTAAAATAGATGCAATAGCTTCTGATCAAGTTAACAAATATATTACTCCAACAGTTTCAGCATTAGATAGCCTTTGAAAAACTTTCTATGGACCCTTTGCACAAGATAATGCATATAGTGGAGTTGGGCCAAAAGTAAGACTAAATAGATCAACTCAACAATATGTAAGATTAGAAAACTACATTGGATTTACTAATTATTCAAATAATGGGTTCTTCAAAGATCGTTTCCAAAGAAAAGTACTTGATTGACAAATTTATGATGAAAATCGTGAAAGTATTAAAGATGACAACATAAGTATTAAAGATCTCAAAGGTAACAAAGTAACAGATAGAGCTTCTGCTGTTTGATACTATACATTAGAATCACAAGGTATAGGAAGACAAACAATTTCTTCACTTTGAAGAGATCATTTAAGAGATCAAATTGCATTTTGAGGATACAACACTTTAGCTGATAATGACAAGCTTGAATACTTAGCTTTTGAAGATCCAACTACTGGTCAAAGATATTTCTTAAAAGTACAAAAAGAAAACACAAACAACATTTTCTACTTTAAACGTCAAGCAGATGAATCTTCTAAATGAACATTAAAAGATGAAGGATATGCTTCTTGAGTAACTAACTGATCCATTTTATCTACTTTTTCTAATGCTTTAATTAATCCAGGTGTTAAAGGCGAAAAAAGATTAAGAATTTTCTTTGCAGATAAAAACAAAAATGAGTTAAAAGGTTTATTACATTTACCAGCGGATACAACTTACTTAGCAGAAAATGGAAAAATTTATACACAAGCTCCAGTTTATATAGAAAAAACCAAAGATAATCAATACTTCATAACAATTAAGAGTCAATTTAGTTAAAAAAAGGAATCAATATGAAAAAATCAAACAAAATTAAATTATTACTATCATCTTCTTTGCTTTTTTCGCCTTTGGTAGCTCTTGCTTGTTCTCCTGCTAGTGAAACTAATAACTTTAACTCTTCTGATGCAAAGAAAGAATTAGCATCTTTTGGAATTTCTATACCTCCTATTAACACTTTAAACTATATAAAATCTAATGCTACATTTAAAATAATGCCATCATTAGTTGAAGGTTTAGTAAAAACAGCACCAGCTGCTAACACCGCAATTGGAAATATTTTAAAATTACCAACTATTACTTTTGAAAACTACAAAAGTAGTGTTCCAGAAACAGTGGGTTCAAAAATTTTAAAAAATAGAGACGCTATTACTGATCAAGGAAGTAGTTATCCAATTGCTAATTTTGGAGTTACCACAGGAGTTTTAGCTCCTTCTGGGCAAAATTCCCCTTCATTTATTGGAATTCAAAACTCTGAAAATAAGTACGTTACTTTTTTATCACATTTAAACAAAGGTGCTTCTAAATGATCAAATGGTGATCCAGTAAAAGCACAAGATTTTATTGATACTATTTTATACATCGTAGATACCAACACAGCTTCAACTAGATTAAATGAGCTCTTAAATATGGATATTAAAAATGTCAGAGCAATGAGAGATGTGCAAAATGATTACTTAAAACAATTTGGAATTATTTATAAAAATCCTTTTGGTAGAAGAAGATTCATAAAAAATGAAGAAGGACAAATTGTCGAGGATCAATCCCAACCAATTTTTCAATCTGAAAACAAAGGTGATGAAGAATTAGTTAAAAAAATGCAAACTATTGCAAGATCAATAGGTCTTTATACAGGAAGAATTTTCAATGAATTCTCCAATCAAGAAATAAGAACAATTTTAAAAGACAATAAAGCATTAAATCCTTCATTTTCTGTTAATTCAACACAAATTTCCTTTTTAAATGATAAAGGCCAACAAGTTACAAAAACACTAACTAAAAACCCATTTTTAGATCCATTACAAGAATTTGATGGTCCAGAACTTACTGCAAAATATGATGCTTTTGCAGCTGATGAGTATGATTTAAGAATTGAATTTGAAGATTCAGCACCAAAGTCATTAACCGATTTATACGCTAGAGTAATAACTTCTTCTTTACTTTTACCAATTAATAGAAAATTTGTTGAATATGATTTAAAAAACAGAGATGACTTAGGATCAGAACTTTCTAAATTTCTTTGAAATGGACCTTTTGATATTAAAGATTTAAAACTAGGTCCACAAGGAAATATGCTTTTAACTAAAAGAGCTTCTTATTATTCAGCTGATAAAACTGTTCCTGATGAAGTCAAAGTCTTTTTTGCTGATCAACCTGAATTAGTATCTAACTTATTCTCTGATGGTTATATTGCTTTTTCACAAATTTCACCAGTTTTTCAAAAGAGATTTTGATCTGAGTTAGCAAGTAGAAAATACATGGAAAAATCCCAAGGATATGGAACCATTGCTCTGCAATTTAATTTAGATCATTCTAAAAGAGGAAATAGTTATTTACAAGATCCTGATTTAAGAAAAGCTATCTATTACGCTATTAATCGTGAAGCTATGCTTAAATTATCACAGTTGGATTCTTCATTTGGAGTTACAACTTGAACAGCTTTTGGTCAAGCAAAAACAGAACGTGGAATTAATCTTGAAACATTTTTTGATGGACAAACTTTTAAAACTGAATACGTTGAAAATGGAAAACAAAAAGAATTCCCAATTCAATCACTACCTTTTATTGATCACTTAGCTAAAAGTTATAATTTTGAAAACGTCTCACGTAAAGATCCTTCATATGATGTAAAAACAGCTAATTTTTACTTGAATAGATTCAAAGCAAAACATCCAAATTTAAAACAAATAAAACTAGAATTTATTTATTCAGGAGCTAGTCAAACCGGAATTGCAATTGGAATCCAAGATCAAATAAATCGAGCATTTAATAAATTTATTGATGTTGATATAGTTGCTCTGCCTGAAAATATTTACAAAGAAAGAATAATTAGTGGTGATTTTGATCTTACAACACAAAACTTTGATACTTTTGGTTCTACAGCACAAGGTTATATAACTGCATTTTTTACAGCTGATGAAATTAACCCAGAAGATAATAAATTCAATGGTTTAGTTTACAATCCTTCTTCTTCATTTACTTATCAAAATTGATGAATGTCACTTACTAAACAACAACAAGAAGAAGTAGTAAAACGTTTAGAAATTGAAGGTAAATTTTTATCTAAATTCAAAGAATTAATTACAAGAAAAATGGAAATCGATCCAAAAACCAAAAAAGTAAAAACTAAACCAGTAATTAAACAATACAAAGATTCAAAACCAGTTTATGCAACAGATATAAACGGTAATGTAATCACAAATCCAATTTTTTCAGAATCTACTACTGATTACAACGAAAGAGTCAATGCCTTTTTTAACGGAGTATTTACTCCTGAAGAAAAAAGTGAGGGTTGAAACTCAATTGAAGTCTTTAAATTAATTGCTGTATTTGAAAAAATATTAAGAGAAAGTGCTCCAATTGTACCATTGATGGAAGTAGATACTTACTGAACAATTTCTCGACTAAGAGGTGTCGGAAGTACATTTACCTTCTCACTCCAATTTGCTTTTGATATTAATAATAATACAAAAGGTTTACCTGTAGAAGCAAATAATTAAGTATAAAATTCCTCATTAAAACAAAAACTAATCAAGAAAAATTCCTTGATTAGTTTTTATTATTTAGTAAAATTTTAAAAACAAAAAGAAAGAGTAAATTATGAAAACATATAAAAAATATGAAGACATTCCTTTAAAATATCGTTTTGATTTAGAAGATTTACTAGAAAATAAATCAGTTGAAGAACATCTCAAGCAAATAGATATTTATAAAGAACAAATATTAGCAAAAAAAGATACTCAATTTGATTCAGCTAAAAACTTTTTAGAATACACAAAAGTTTTTGAAGATTTTTCTATTTTTACAAACAAATTACACAATTATATTTCTAATAAATTAAATACCAATTTAGTTGATCCGCTTTTTAACAAATATTTTGGTGAATTTAGTTATAAAATTTCACAATTTGAATCACAATTAGGTTCGGTGGAAAATTTATTTTTTCAAAATATTGACAAAGTTATGAGTTGAAAAGATAATGAAGAAGTTAAAATTTACAAAAAGAAAATTGATTTTTTAATTGAATCTAAAAAACATAAATTAGCAGATGAAGTAGAAGAGTATTTATCTAAAACTTCTTTTGGAAACATTGAATTAGATTCTACTTTTTCAATTTTAAACAACTCTGAAACTAAATTTAAATCAGTAAAAACAAGGCAACAAAAATCTCTTCCACTTACTATTTCAACTTATAGCAAATTGTTAAAAAACAAAGACGAATATGTCAGAGAACAAGCTTATAAAAATTATTTACAAGGATATTTAGTTCACAAAGAAACTTATTCTTCACTTTTGTACCAACATGTTAAAAAAATATCTACCGAAGCTAAAATTAGAAATTATCCTTCATTAGTTGAGTATTGCATTTATCCTGATAAAATTTCTAAATCTTTATTAGAAAAACTTTTTAAAAATGTGCAAGCAAATGCAAAAGGAGTAAATAAGTTCAGAGCTGCGAAAAAAAGCTTTTTTAAAGCTAGATTCAACAAAAATTTAAGACCTTGAGATAATTTGGTACCATTGGTCAAAATCAAACAAAACTACACAGTAAAAGAAGCACAAGATTTTGTTTTAAAAGCAATTTCACCTTTGGGTTCTGAGTATAAAAAAGTAGTTACAGAAGCCTTTGAAAAAAGATGAGTTGATTATTACAATGTGAATAACAAAGTAAGTGGCGCTTATTCAATTGGTGGAACATATGGAGTAAATAAAAAATATATTTTAATGAACTTTGATTTTAGTTTTAATTCAGTTTCAACATTAGCTCATGAATTAGGACATTCTATGCATTCATATTATTCTGATAAATCACTACCGTATGCCCAAGCTAGTTATCCTATCTTTTTAGCTGAAATAGCTTCAATTTTTAACGAATTGATGTTAAATGATTACGTAATTTCAAATACTAAAGACAATAAAGTTAAATTTAGTCTTTTAGAAGAAGCAATTTCAGATTTTTACCAAACAGTAATTAAACAAACTCAATGAGCACAATTTGAATACGAACTTTACAATCTAGTAGATCAAGGGGTTCCAATTAACTCCTATAGTGAAATGGAAAAAGTTTATGTTAATGTTTTAAACCAATATGAAACAAATAAACAAAAACACAAACTTAATCAACCACAAAATATTTATTCAGTAATTGTTCCTCATTTTTATTATGGATATTATGTTTACAAATATGCAATTGGTTTTATCGTAGCTAATGTATTTTTTCAAAAATATAAAGAACAAGGAACCAAAGCTCTTGAACAATATATTGCTAAATTCTTATCAGCTGGAGGATCTAATTGACCTGCATTGATCTTAAAAGACGCAGGAGTGGATTTAGATGATGATAAGATTTACCAACAAGCTTTTGCTGTTTTTAATAAAAATATTGAAGAATATATAAAATTAGGTAAAAAACTATTTACAAGCAAATAATTTAGAAAAACAAAAGGGTTTCCTTTTGTTTTTCTATTGCGTGAATTGATTTTATTAATATTAGTTAATTAGTGTTGAAATAGAACGCATTACTATGTCGATATCTTTGCTTTCTAATTCATTAATTATATGTAAATAAACTCTTTCTGTTGTGTTCATACTTGCGTGACCTAAACGTTTAGCTACCGAAGCAATAGAAACACCAGCGTAGAGTAAAATAGAAGCATGAGTGTGTCTTAATCCATGTAAAGAAATTTGTGGGATGTTAACTGAAAAACATTTTTTATGTAGTATTTCATTAATTGTTGAATTAAAAATTTTGTGATTAAATAAAAAAATAGGCTGATTTTGTGGTAGATTAGCAACTAAAGTTGAAAATTGTGAACAAGTTTGTCAATCAAGCGGTATTTTTCTTATAGAAGATTTGTTTTTAGTTGGAAGAAAACCACCGTCTTCTTTGTAATTTCAAGTTTTTGAAATGTTTAAAATTTGCTTTGTAAAATCAAAATCAGCAGGTGTAACGGCAATTGCTTCAGAGTATCTAAGTCCTGTTTTAGCAATTAATAAAATTAATCAATCATAGTTAATTGTTGTTCTTAAATCAAGAGTTTTTAATAACAATTGTAGTTGAAATAAACTTAAAAACTTCGGCCTTTTTTTAGCTGGTGTTTTGCCTTTGATTACAACATTTCTAGTTGGATCTTTTTTAATAAATCCATCTTCAAAAGCATCGAGTAAAACTCTTTTAATATGATGATGAAAATCAAGTGTTGTTGATTTTTCATGATCTTTTGCATACGTATTTAAAATTTCTTGATATTTGTATCTATCAATTTCTTTTAGTTTTAGATCAGGAGCTAATTTAAGAATTCAATCCAATGTAGTTTGATATTTTTGAAAGCTAATTGATCTTATAGAATCTTTTTTATACAAATATATTCAGTTTTTAAAATATTGATGAAATAGTATATCTAATTTTTTCATTTTCCTCCGTATCAATTCACACACAAAAACAAAATCAATGAAGAAAATGAAGGATTTTGAGCAATTCATTATTTAAAAAATAAAAATTACTCTCATATTTTTAAGAGAGTAATTTTTTGTATTAATATTGTTTAATTTTGATTACTTTTTCTGATTTAGCGATTACTTTGGATTTAATTTTCCTATATACATCCGCTAAATTTAACTCCCGATTTAATTCTTGTTGATATTGTAATCAATCGATTTCTTGATTTAAACCATAAACTTTTAGAAGATGGTTTCCTTGATTATTTGAAAGTGATGGAATATATGCTAATCCATATCCATTTAAAATTGAATCAAATGCTTTTGGATCTAATTGCGCTGCTTTTGCAATATTAGCCAAACTAATTGAAGCAAAAGAAGTAGAAATTTTTACATTTTCTTTAGCTTGTGAAGAAACAATGAGATCATTTGCAAAATCTGATGTTTTAATTCCTACTTTTACTCATTTAACAAGTGAGACGCCAAGAGTTGTATTTTCAGCTGTGCTATAAAGTATGATGACATATTCTTTAACATCATTGAGTTTGTTTCATTTTAACACTAATTCCTCAGCTTGAAATTGAGCTTCTTTAGATAAATTCATTACGTTTTTTGTTTCTAATAAGTAGGTATCATCACCAATTTTGCTAAAGGAATCAGAGAATATGGCAAAATCTATTATTTTTTCAGTAGCAAAAAAGTTTTGCTGATCTTTTGCTAACGGAGCGTTTAATTGTTTTTGGCTAAGATTTAATTGCTCTAGATGATAATCTTGATTCATTTTTGTTTTTGCACGATATAAAAAGGTAGTAAAACCTTGATCAATTACTTTGTTAGCGATTAAATTTAAAAAATCATCATAAAATAAATCCATCTTTTTTAATTCAGGATTTGTTAAAAAAATGTCTTCTACATTTAAAGCATAAACACGTAGTTCATAGTTATGATCTTGATCAGGAGGAAATGGACCAAAATAAACACCGTTTGGATGGTCATTATAAAGTGCTTGGAGTAAATATTTTGTTGCTTTATTTGTTAAACTATTTTCAAATTGAAAAATTTTATCCCTATTTTGAAATGAAAAATCCCATCCTAGTTTATTGGTTTTAATATTAGCAGCTACTCAGTGAATAAAAATAATTCCCATAGCTCCTGTTGCTTCTAGATCAATTAAAGTAATAGCGTATGACTTAGCCCCTTTAACTTTGCTTCATTTTAAAGGAAAACTAACTGTATTTTTGTATTTACCACCTAAATTAGCATTTCCAAATTCTGTGTGTAACACACCATCTTTTACATCTTTAATTTCGATTTTTATCATAGCTAAAATTTTAAAACAAAAGTAAAAAAAATGTTTGAAAATAAACAAAAAACCAATTTATTTTTCTAAACTGGCATTTGTGGTACATAACTTCATAGACCTCGTTTTGTACTTATGAGTTTGCTAGTTTATTAAATTCAATTGGCTTTTTGTATAATAAGTGTTATAAATAAATTAATGGTTTTGTTGTTGTAGGTGATTAGATTTTGAACTTATGTGATTTAAAAATCAGCTCCAAAGGGATTTGATAAATCATCGCCACCTTGTGATGCTTGTGCATCTTGATCATCTTCAAATTCTAAGTTATTAGAGTGTTTATTAAATGTACGTGGTTCTTCTTGGATCTTATGATTTATTTGTGATGTAAGAGTTAAATGTGATTCATCACCTGAGATGATTAAACCTACTTTAATGTTTTCATCTAGTTCTGGTGCTAAATAAATACCACAAGAGTATTCAAAATTACGTGCACCTTTAGATTCTAGAAATTGAACAATTGTATTGATGATTTCTCTTTTTTCTTCTGAATAAGAATTTTTAGCTGAAATTATTATAATTACTTGTTTAGTTAATTTAAAATCAAAATCAATAACTGAATCAATCAATGCTTGTTGAGCTGCTCTTTTGGCCCTTTGACCATTTTGTTTTCCAAATCCTAAGCCTGAATTTATGAACAATTTTTTGTGGTTTCTAATTGCTTTTCTTAAGATTGAAAAATCAATTTCTACAAAAGCTTGTTTACTAATTAAATCAATAATAGTTTGAATAATATCAAAAATAATTTGATTAGCTTTTGTAAAAGAATCTGAAATACTTATGCCGTTGTATAGCTCCGCGATTTTAGAATTGGAAACTACAATTAGCGCGTCTGAATTTTCTTGTAGTTTTTTAATTCCTTCAGAAGCTCTTGAAAGCCTTTTACTATCTTCAAAATCAAAAGGTTGGATAGCAATAGCTATAGTTAAAGATTTCAGAGTTTTGGCTACTTTTGCAAAAATATGTGAAGCTCCAGTCCCTGTTGCTCCGCCCATACCGGCAAGAATAAATAGTAGTTTAGTATCTACTAATTGTTTTTTAATATCTTGCTCTGCTAAAAGAGCTGCCCGCTCAGCTTGAATCGGATTTAATTCAAATCCTGATTCTGAGCTTTTGTCATCTAATAACATAGTTTGTGAAGGATTAAAAAATCTTAACGTATTATTTCCTGTTTTGGTAGTTACTAACAAATAAGAAATATCTTGAAGTTGTCTATGTTTGAGAAAATCCACTAAGATGTTTGCCCCACAGCCACCTATAGCGATGATTTTAGCTTTGATTACTTCAGAGTTTTGGTTGTTATTTGACATTTTTCCTTCTCATGTTATCTTTTCAATTAATTTTTATATAGAAAATTAAAGTATTTTTAATTTATAAGTTTTGTGAGCACTCTTAATTTAGCACTTTTTGCACGTTTGTTATTATCTATTTCTTTTTGATTTGCTCAAGTAGTTTTAACTAAATATTTTGCTTGGGTTGTTTCAAAAAATAAAGTTTGGTTTTGCTTGAGTAATTGTTTAAAATAGTTTTTAACAATTTTATCTTCTAAAGAATGAAAAGTAATAATTGCTAATTTGCCATCTTTTTTTAAGAATTTATCTATTTTGGATAAAAAGATATTTAGTGATTCAAGTTCTTGATTAACCTCAATTCGAATTGCTTGAAAAACATTTTTAGCAGGGTTTTTCTTTCTAAGTACAAAGTTAGGTAATGATTGTTTAATTATATCTACAAGTTCAGTTGTATAAGTAATAGGTCTTAGTTTTACAATATTTTCAGCAATATTATTTGCAAAAGGTACTTGTCCATAATTTGTGAATATATTAACTAATTTTTCTTTTGAGTATTCATTTACTAACTCATAAGCTGAAAAGCTTTGAGCTTGATTCATTCTCATATCCAAACGAGCTTGTTTGTTGTATGAAAATCCTCTATTGGCTTGATCTAACTGAGGTGAAGATACTCCTAAATCAAGTAATACACCATCTACTTTGTTGATTTGAAGTTTTTTTAGTTCTTGATCAAAATCTTTAAAATCAGATCAAATAAATTCAATATTTGAAGAAATTTTTAAGAGTTTTTCTTTTGTTTGTTCAATTGCTTGTTTGTCTTTATCAAAGACTATAAGCTTGCCACTAGTAAGTTTTTTTAAAATTTGAGTCGAATGACCACCACGTCCTAAAGTAAGATCTAAATAGATACCATCTTCTTTAATATTAAGCTGATCAATCACTTGATCAAGCAAAACAGGTATATGATCCATTAAAGTTCAACTCCAGATTCTAATAGTTCTTTTTCAAGAGTTTCGATGTTATCAGCATCTTGGAATTGACTTTGTAGTTGATTGAATCTATCTTTTGGTCAAATTTCTAATTTTTTCCCTACTCCAACAAGTATGAGCTCTTTGTTTTGAATAGCAGAGAGTTCTAGTAGATTCTTTGGTAAAAGTACTCTTCCTTGTTTGTCTGGAGAAACCTGAGTTGTATTAGAGAAGAAAAATCTTGCAAAGTTCCGAATATTTTTGTTTAATGAGTTTGCTTGTGAGATTTTGTTCTTAATTTTGTCAAATTCTTCGGCAGAACGTATTTCTAGTACTTGATCTAAGCTAAGACTAATATAAAATACATTACCTAATTCTTGGCGATAAATGCTAGGAATTGCTAATCTATTTTTTTCATCTAATGTTCTTAAATTTGTCCCATACATATCTACTTTTTACCACTATTCCCCACTATTATATATTAATTTTTAAAATACAAAGATTTTTTTTAAATTTTTTTTAAAATAAAAACTCAGATAGTGAGTATATTAACTAACTTTCTGAGTTTTTTTATTTACAATATTATTATTATTATTAATCTTCTAATTTCAAATTTCTATTTCAAAGCTTTTTGATAATATCATCTAAATTATGATCTTGATAGATAATTTGATAAAGGGATAAAGCAATTGGTAAATCTAGGTTATTGGTTTTTGCAATTTTGATTACATTATCAAGTGCAACTAAGCCTTCAACTGTTTTACTTGTCTGTAAAGCTTTTTGTTTATCTTGGATAAATTCATATCCAAATGAATAATTTCTTGATAAGTCAGATAGTGCAGTTACAATTAGATCACCAAGACCTGTTAGACCCATTAAAGTGGTATCTTGGCCACCTAAGAATGAGTTTAATTTTCTTGCTTCAGAAAGCCCACGTGCTAAATAAGCTGCTACTGTATTAATACCAAATCCTTTTGAAAAAAGCATTCCTGATCCAATAGCTAAAATATTTTTATATGCTGAACCAATTTCTGCTCCTATTTCATCTTCTACTAAATAAGTACGAAAATAAGAATTAGTAAATAGTGGTTGTACTTGTTTGGAAATATTACTATCCTTATTAACCAAACAAACAAGTGTATGAGCTTGTTTTATAATTTCTTCAGCATGTGATGGTCCTAGCAAAGAAACTATTCCTTTTACATATTTATTATCTTTAGCTTCTTGACGCATTCCTTGTTGTAAAGATAAAAAAGTATTTGGATAAAAACCTTTTGATGCATTAATGATATACACTTCATTATTAGTTAATTGTAATATTTGTTTAAATACAACATCTACTACTTTTGAAGGTAAAGCAATTACAATATAAGCAACATTATTAAGTATTTGTTCTAAATTATTACTTGTATTAAAATGTGGAATTTGTGTAGAACTTGGAAAATATTTTAAATTTTTTCCTTGTGAGAGTTGTTCTAATTCTTCATTATCTATTCCATAAATTCAAATATTTTTAAATCCTGAATCATAAATAACTTTGGCTGTGGCAGTAGCCATAGCTCCTGAACCTATAATACTAATTTTTTGTAATTTCATAATTTAAAATTCTAATTGAAAAAAGCTTTTAAAAAACAAAAAACCCAACAAATATTGGGTTTTTTGTTTGTAATTTCTTTTTAAGTAGTTTTTTGTGATCCTGATTCTGAAGATTTAGGAGCTGCTTCTTGTGATCCTGATTCTG
>NZ_KB911491.1 GCF_000383515.1 Mesomycoplasma hyorhinis ATCC 17981 | reverse complement strand
TAATAACCAGCAAATTAGAAAAATGCTTCAAAGAGCATTTTCAAAGCACAAAAATCTTGAAGGTTTAATTTTTCACAGTGATCAAGGTTGACAACATCAACATAAACAATTTTCAGAAAAATTAAAACAAAAAGGAATAACTCAGTCCATGTCTCGAAAAGGAAATTGTTTAGATAATAGCGTTATTGAATCGTTTTTTGGGACATTAAAAAGAGAATGTTTTTATGGTCGCGAAAAAGAATTTTTAACTTTTAAACACTTTCACAAAGCAATTGCAAATTATATTTATTATTACAATTACAAACAAATTAAAGATAAAATAAAATGAATGTCTCCCATTAAATTCAGGGAAACATTCATTTCAAATTATAATTAATTAAAACACTCAAAAATTTTTTCAAGAAAAGGGTATCACCTCAATGGGCTCTTTTTGTTTTATTAAATTAAACGTAACTAATTCACTTGTTTAATAATGTCTTCAATAATTTGATTTACTTCTTCAGGTTTTTCAAAAAATAATGCATGTCCGCAATCAGGTATTGAATTAATTTTTTTGTGATTTTCTAAAGCAACAGATAAAATAGAATTATAAGTTACAAACAAATCTTTTTCACCTATAATAAATTCGTAATCATTGTTTGCTAAATAAAGATTTTTAATGCTATTTTTAAGATAATCAGGATTTAGAATTTGGTTAACCACCATATCTAAAAATACTGGTTTTCTTATGCTCATAAAGTTGAAAAATCTTTGAGCAGTTTTGTCCAGATTCTGTTTGTAATTTAATCTATCTACAAAAACAAGTGAATCCACACTTTCATAAGCTTGTTGTAGATTTTCAGGTAATAATCATTTTAGTTTGACTTTTTGATTTGTAGAATGAAGCATATCATAGTTTATAGGTGCTGCTAAAATTGCTTTTTTTGCTAATTTTTCATTTAATAAATGAAGTGCACTTGCACCACCTAAAGAGTGGCCAATTACAATAAAATCTTTTAAATTAAGTTCTTCTACAAATCTTTTTGCAATAAATTGATAATATTCAATATTTATATCTTTTTTTGCACTAGAATGCCCACAACCCGGAAAGTCAAGTGCTATGATTCCATAGCTTCGATTAGTTAAATTATAAACTTGTTGTGCTGCTTCACTAGAAGAAGCAAAACCATGTAAAAATAAAATTTTAGGTTTGTCATTATTTTCTTCAATATAAGAAATTAATTCACCATCAATATCCATAGTTTTTCTTGTAAACATATTTTTATTCACCTCCTAGTTCACCAAAAAACAAAGCAATTATTTCTTCTTTTTTAATAGCTCCAAAATAATGTTCTAGTTCAATTGAGTCTAAAATTCTACCTATATTTGCTTTGGAAAATTCTTGATCAATAAACAAATGATAAATTTCTTCCACTGGTTTTTGTGATAAAAAATCACCTTCAAAAGCAATATCATAAATTTTATTATTTTCAATATTAGCAAGAATTTTCAAAATCCCACCATCTGTTTTTGCTTGAATTTTGAAGGAAAAAGAAGGATTTTTTCCATAAACTCATTCTTTTGATTTTTTGAATTCACCTAGTTCTTTTAATTCTTTGTCATACTTAGAAGGTAGTTCTTGTCTTTTGCTTTGATATTTTTTTTCAAAGAAAGAAATTAATTTTTCAATAAACTCATCGTGATACATTTTAAAATCTAATTCAGATAAAATATTGGTTACACGTTGTCTTATACTTTTAATTCCTTTAGATTCTATCTTTAATTTGTTCGGAATTAAGACTTCAGAAAGTTTTGATAAGTTAGCATCAAACAAAATGGTTCCGTGATGCACCATTCTATTTTTGTAAACAATTTGAGCATTTCCGGATACTTTTGCTCCATTAACAACTAAATCGTTTCTGCCTTTAAATCTAGCATCTAAATCTAAAGATTGAAAAAATTCAATAATTGGTGATAGAAATTTTTCATAATTGTTGTTTTCTTTTTTAGTTATAAAAGAAAAGTTTATATTTCCGAGGTCATGATAAACTGCGCCACCACCTGAGAGTCTACGATAAACTTCAATTTTTTCTTTTTCCACAACGTCTAGTTTTACTTCTTCGTAGATATTTTGGTTTTTACCAATGATAATTGCATTATCATGTTGGTAAAAATACATAATGTCTTCTTTGATGCTTTCGTCTTTTAAAAGCAATTCTTCCATTGCTAGGGTATAAAATGGCGAAGTTTTTTTTGTAACATAAATTATCATAATAATTCCTTCTTTTTCTTTATTTTGCTATTAGATTAAAATTAGTTACACTTGAAAAATATTTTAAAAAGTTCTTCAAATTTTCTTCATTTAGCTTCAAACTTTGTACATTAAAAATGTTTATTGTTTCATAATCCCATCTTTTTTGATATCTATTCATATCTAAAAAATAAAGTAAATCTTCAATAAATCATTCAAAATATCTATTTGAATATTCTAGTTGTCTTAGTGCTCCGTTTAGTTCAATATCGAGAATTCTGTATTCGTGTTTTTTTACAATAAAGTCAAATGATAAATTTAATTCTTTACTGTTTTTAGTTTGCAAGGTGTTCATAATTAAAATTATATATTTTTTTAGTTATTTAAACTATAGAAAAGATTTTTTAGTTTTCTATTTTTTTCCCTTAGTAGAAATGTGAAAATTTATTATAATTTCCAATATTATGAAAATAGCAATAGTAGTAGATTCTTCTACTGGACTAAATCCACAATTAGCACATAAATTAGATGTGTTTTTTTTACCCTTAACAATTTACATCAATGACAAAGAATATCAAGACGGAATTGATTTGCAAGAAGGAGAAATTTTTGAATTAATTAGCAAAAAAAGTAAGGTTAAAACATCAACAACATTACTAGGACAAGTTCAAGAAACAATTGAAAAATTAAGCAAAGAATATGATAAAGTTATTCTTTATCCAATTAGTCAGTATCTTTCTTCACAGTATCAAAATTTTGTTAATTTAGCAAAGGATTTTGAAAATGTTAAAGTAGTGAGTTCAACAAAGTTAACTCTTCTTATAATTTTAGATATTTTAAGATTTAGAGACCAAATTGTATCCGGTGTTGATTTTGACACAGCATTTGAAATATTGAACCAAGAAGTTGAAGGAAAATTTTTACTTTTTCCACATGATAATTCTTACTTAGTAAATTCAGGTCGTCTTTCGTCTTCAGCAGCTGTTCTTACTAAGTTACTAAAAATTGTTCCGGTAATAAAATTTGAAGGAGGAAAGCTTCATAAAGAAGGAAAAGGAAACATTTTTCATAAAACAATTTTGAAATTTTTTAAACAAACAGTTGATAAATTTGGCTCAGGTCATCAAATAGTTTTACTTCATTCTTACAATGAAAATATAGAAAAAATTAGAACAGAAATGGAAACTTATTCACAACAAACTATTCATACTTTTAATATTCCGGATGTTATTTCTGTTCACACAGGGCCACAAGCAATAGCTTTTGCAGTTTTAAAAGTAGAAGATAAATATGTCAAGCAAATAGTGGAGATTTTTAATTAGTATGTCAAAAAATTACTTAGCTTTTTATCGTAAATATCGTCCAACAACTTTAGTAGATGTTGTTGGTCAAGATTTTATTATTCAAACGCTAAAAAATATTATTTCGACAAACCAAATTTTTCACGCTTATTTATTTTCAGGACCTAGAGGAACTGGAAAAACTTCAGTTGCTAAAATATTTGCAACTACACTAAATTGTTCACATAAAACCGATTTGTTTATTCCTTGTCAAAAATGTCAAGATTCTGTGAACAATTCTTTTGACATTATTGAAATGGATGGAGCTTCTAATAACGGTGTTGATGAAATTAGAGAATTAATTAATAATGTTAACAATTTGCCTACAAATTCACAATATAAAATCTACATAATAGATGAAGTTCATATGTTGTCTTCTAGTGCGTTTAATGCTTTTTTAAAAACCTTAGAAGAGCCACCAAAACATGTGATTTTTATTTTAGCAACAACAGAAGCTCATAAAATTCCTTTGACAATTTTATCTAGAGTTCAACGTTTTAATTTTAGAAAAATTAGTGAAAAAGAAATAGTTTCAAGACTGGAATATGTGCTTGAAAAAGAAGAAATTTCCTATGAAAAAGAAGCGCTATGAGCAATTGCTCAGCTCTCATCTGGAAGCTTACGTGATGCATTAGCAATGGTTGAACAACTAAATAATTTTTCAAGATCAAAAATTCATATGATTGATGTTGAAAATCTTTTTGGTCTTACTTCAACTCAAAAACTTATTAATTTATTAAAAGAAATTCATAATGAAAATCTTCAACAAATTTTCCACCTAATTTCCACTATCTTAGAACAAGGTGCTAATCCAAATATTTTAATTAGTTCTTTAATTAGTTTAGTTAAAAATTTTATTATTTATCAAAAAACAAAAGATATTACTTTATTAGAAGGATTTTCAGTTGAACAAATAGAAAAAATTCCTCTTTCTCTTTTAACAGCATATAAACTTCAAGATGTTTTAGTCAAAACACAAAAAGAATTAATAAGTTCTAATAATCCAGCAATGAGTATTCAAATTGCAATTATAAAATTATTTGCAGTAGCTGAAAAATCAAATGACGCAAACTCATCAATATCTGGTTTTGATGCTAGAGATTTGCACATAAAACGTCTTTATGAAGCTAAAGATTTAAAAGCGAATAACGAAAGTGTTATAAATTCGATCAAAGATATTTCAACAGCCACAGAATTAGCAACAAAAACTAAAAATAATTATTCTTGATCAAATCCTCAAAAACCCCCTACTAAGCCAGTTGTAGAAAAACTAACAATAGAAAATACTAACCCACTAGCAACAAACAGTTGAAAAGAAGATTTTCAAACCAGTTCAACTCCTTCACAAAAAATCAAAAATATAAACACTCAAGAAGAACATTTTGAAGATTTAGGTTTGTTAAATGAAGAAGAATTAGTTGAACAAATAAAAAATAATTTAGATACTGCAACAGTCGAAAAAACTATTGCTGTAAACAATCCACAAGGTATGTCGCTTTTTGACTACAATGAAGCAGATCAAACTAATTCAGAAACAGAACAACCTTTAGAGAATACAGCTAGTATCCTTGAAAATCAAGAATTTTTTAATCCAAATGATTTCCAATCACCTGTTTCTGTACAAGAAGCAGAAGATTATTTAACAGAAGAAGAAATTTATAATTTATTCCGTATTTATATAAAAGAAGGTGAACCAGCAAAAAGTATTAATGCTAAATTAAAACAACAATGAAATGATAAATTGGATTTAGCAACAGCTAGTACAGAATTTTCTTCTTTTGCTCATTTGTTAAAAACAACTAAAATTGTTGTGAGTTCATCAGAATTTATTTTGATTTCTAATACAGAAGAAAATAATGAATTAGAAAATTTGTTAATCAAAGAAGTAAAAAACAATTCTTTACTTTCAAGAAAATTGTTAGAATATATGTTTCAAACCCCAATGCACTTATTTGTTGCTTCTAACAAGTTAAGTCAAAAAACTATTAGCAATTGAAAAGCAAATTCAGCTACTTTAAAATCGGTGCAAATTGTTCCTTTGGCGAAAATCAATGCTGATTCTTTAAGTGATGAAAACAGATTATCTGAAATTTTTCCTAACAAAAAAAGAAAAATCATATAAATTAATAAATATAAGGAGACTATTATGAATATACAAGAATTAATGAAACAAGCACAAAAAATGCAAAAAGAAATTAAAGAAAAAGAAAAAAGACTAAATCAAGAAGAATTCACATTTTCAAGACACGGAATTGAATTAGTTATCTCAGGTGGTAGAGAAATTAAAAAACTAACTATAAATCCAGCACTAGCTGATCCAGATGATATGGAAACTCTAGAAGAACTCTTAATTATTACAATTAATGAAGCATTATTAGAACTTAATAAAAAACACGAAGCACTTATGCCTAAACAAGAAGGAACACCCTTTTAATGTTTGGTAAGGAATATGAAGAGCTAATTTCTACTTTTAAAACATTTCCTGGTGTTGGCAAAAAACAAGCTGAAAAATTTTTTTATTTTTTATTGAACAAAGATATTGAATTTTTTCAAGATCTTAGTCAAAAAATTATTAAATTAAAACAAAATCTCCAACCTTGTGAGCGTTGTAATTTTGTATCTTTAAATGTTGTTTGTTCAATTTGTTTAGATCCAGATCGAAGTTCACAAATTATGTTGGTTGAAAATTCAAGCGATGTAATTAAATTTGAAAATCTAAGATTTTATGAAGGAAAATACTTTGTTTTTGATTATAAAAAAGGTGTTGACAATAAATATTTAACTGCCAAAATAAATAAATTAAAAAATTTAATTAGAGAAAATACAGAATTAATTGTAGCTTTTTCATTTAACATTGAAGGTTTAGTTTTAGCTAATTTTGTTATGAATCATAAAGATTTAAAAAACGTTAAAATTAGCAAATTAGCAAGTGGTATACCTCTTGGAGCTCAAATTGAGTATGTTGATGAATTAACACTAAAAGAAGCAATAAAGAACAGAAAATAAAGAAAAGTGAGTCAAAATGTTTATAACTTTTGAAGGAATTGATGGTTCAGGAAAATCAACGTTAATTAAAAAACTGTATCATTACTTACAAAATGAATTTCCAAAAAAAGAGATAATTTTAACTAGAGAGCCTGGTGGTTTTCAAGTTCGTGAAGCCGAAATTATTAGGAATTTATTATTGGATAAAAAATATGAAATTAGCAAATTTACAGAGGTAATTTTATTTGCAGCTTCTCGTCGTTTACATTTAGAAAAACTTATTTGACCTTCACTACAAGAAGGAAAAATTGTTATTTCTGATAGATTTATTGATTCTTCTATTGCTTATCAAGCTTTTGGAAATGAAATTGATATTAATCAAGTTGAACAATTAAATGATTGGATTTCTAATAAAACCCAACCTGATTTGACTTTTTGGCTAGATGTTCCAATTCAGCAAGCTTTTGAAAGAAAAACTTCTGATAATGATCGAATAGAGGATAAAGGAAACAAGTTTTTTTCAAAAGTTTGTAGTGGATATGAATATTTATCAAAAAAATATCCAGAAAGAATAATTCGTATTGATGCACTTCAAAATGAAGATAAAGTTTTTGAACAAATTAAAAAAGCTTTTGAAGAAAAAAGAGAAAAATTAGTTAAAAAATGAAACACTTTTCAAAAATAATCGCTACCCAAGAACAATTATTTCATGCTTTTTTAATTGCTAGTTTAAATGAAGACAATATAGACAAAAATGTAGAAATTTTGCTTCATAAAGTAGGAGTTAATCCTAATAAAAATAATTTAAATTTTCAAATGTTTGATGTTAAAAAAACTTTACACAAATCAGAGATACTAAGCGCTTTTAATGACCTTTATTTTTCTTCATTTACGCAACAAGATGAAAAAGTTTTACTAATAAAAAACATTGATTTAGCAAATACTTCCATTTTAAATGCAATTTTAAAAACTCTTGAAGAACCACCTAAAAACACATTAATAATTTTAACTACTACACATATTGATAAAGTATTGCCAACTATTAGGTCTAGATGTCAAGTTTTTAATTTTTACGAAGATAATAAAAAAGAAATTCTTGAAATTTTAAACAAAGAAAATAAAGCTTTTGAATACAACACTTTATTTGTTAACATCTATTCTGGTTTAGAACAAGTTAAAAGAAATATTAATGATGAAAATTTAAAATTATTAAAAGAAATTCAACAAACTTTAAACAAACATTATAAAAGCAATTTGGAACTGATTAACTTTTTTTATAAGAAGTTAACAAAAGAAAATGCTTTGTTTTTACTCTCAATTTTAAAACTCTTTTTCTTTAGCATATTTGCTAAAGATTTTTCTATTTTTCCTTCATTTTGAAAGGATATTTTTAGAAATTGAGAAAACAGATTGAAGCAACAGAAGGACAAATTTGCTCCGAAGCATTTTGAAATTATTTCTTTAATTGAAAACTTTATTCAATCATTAGAAACAGCTCAAAACTTTACTTTACAAAAAAATAATTTTTTAGTAAATTTTTACGAAAGTCTAAAATAAAATGAAAAAAATTTCTATAGTTTCAACTCCTATAGGAAACCTCAAAGACATTACTTTAAGAGCTTTAGAAATCCTCAAAGATGCAGATGTGATTTTGTGTGAAGATACACGTGTTAGTTCAAAGTTATTAAATCACTACCAAATAAGTAATAAACATTTAATTTCCTATCATAAATTCAATGAGTACAAATCTTTATCTAAAATATCTTTATTACTTGAACAAGACAAAAAAATTGCTTTAATTTCAGATGCAGGAACCCCTTTAATTTCTGATCCTGGACAAATTTTAGTAGAGTATTGTCATAATAATTTTATTAATCTTGAAGTTATTCCAGGACCTAGCGCAGTAACTTCTGCTTTCGCTTTATCTGGCTTTAATTTACCCTTCATTTTTATAGGATTTTTAAAAGAAACGTCTTCGCAAAGAGTTAAACAATTAGAACAATTTTTACCAGATATTTCCTATGTTTTTTTTGTTTCACCATATAAATTAATTGCAACCCTGGAAGATATTGAAAAAGTCTTCAAAAATGAAGCAAAATTGTTCTTAATTAAAGAAATGACCAAGATTCATGAGAGGTATTTTTTAGGTTCAGCTACAGATATTAAACAAGCTTTGGGTGAAAATGTTAAAGGAGAATTTACTCTTGTGTTACGTCTTGAATCAGAAATTAAATTAAAAGTTAAAAAAAATAAGTACGAAAAATACTCAAAAATTTTTGAGAAAAAGGTGATATAATAAGAAAATTTAACTAAGCAAAAAATACATTTTTATTAAAAAATAAAATTAAAAAAAGGGATATATGGAACAAGATTATAGAGTTGAAAAAATTTTATATACTCAAGAATTTATAGAAAACAAGATTAAAGAAGTAGCCCAGTGAATAAATGAAACTTATAAAGACTCAAAAGATTTAGTATTAGTAGGTTTATTAAAGGGTTCAATACTCTTTTTAGCACAACTAATTAAAAGTGTAAAAGTGGATCATACAATAGATTTCATAGTAGCATCTTCTTATTATGGAGCTAGCAAATCCACAGGTACAATTAAAATTGTTACCGATTTAGCTCATGACATCAAAGGCAAAGACGTTTTAATTATAGAAGATATTGTAGATTCTGGAATTACTATAGTCAAAGTTATTGAATATTTAAAAACAAAACAACCAACAAGCATCAGAGTTGCTTCATTATTGAACAAATCTGCAAAAAGAAAAGTAGAATTTACACCAGATAAAATAGGAATTGAAGTACCTGATTTATTCTTAATAGGTTATGGACTAGATTATCAAGAAAAATTTAGAAATCTTCCTTATATTGGAATTCTAAAGAAAGAATTTATAAAAGATTAGTAAAAAAAGGACACTCATGATCAAGTTAGAAAAGGTCTCTTTTAGTTATTCCGAAAAACAACATACTTGAGCTTTACAAGATATTTCGCTAAATATTAAAAAAGGAAAGTATTACGCTGTTTTAGGGCATAACGGATCAGGAAAATCTACACTTTCAAAAATTATTTCAGGAATTTATAAACCACAAAAAGGAAAGGTTTTTATAGACAATATTGAAATGTCTTCGAAAACTTTGCCTGAAATAAGAAAGAAAATCGGAATTATTTTCCAAAACCCAGATAATCAATTTGTTGGAGCAACTGTAGAAGAAGACATAGCTTTTAGCTTGGAAAATAAATGTGTAGATCCAAAGAAAATGAAGGATATAATTACTGAATTAGCAACAAAAGTCAATATGCTAAAATACTTGGATAATGAGCCTCAATTTCTCTCTGGTGGTCAAAAACAAAGAGTAGCAATTGCTTCAATTTTGGCTTTAAATCCAGATATAATTATTTTTGACGAAATAACATCTATGCTTGATCCAAAAGGAAAATACGATGTTGTTAAAATTATTAACGAGCTGCGAAAACAAGGAGATAAAACACTTATTTCAATAACTCATAATATGAATGAAGCAGTTTTAGCAGATGAGTTGTTAGTGTTTTCACAAGGTAGATTAATCGCTCAAGGTGAACCAAAACATATTTTAAATAACAAAGAAATCATAGAAAAAGCAAAAATTGATTCTCCTTTTATTTATAAACTTTCTTCTTTAATCCAAGGAATTAGCCCCACTTATGATGAAGATGAATTATTGGATATACTATGCAAATAAGAGCAAAAAATATTGTTAAAATTTTCAACAAAAAATTACCTACAGAACTAAAAGCACTAAACAATGTAAGTGTTGAAATTAAAGAAAATGAATTCATTGCCATCATAGGTCAAACAGGTTCAGGAAAAACAACATTTATTGAACATATGAATGTTTTATTAACTCCTGATGAAGGTGAAGTAGAATTTGTCTACAAAGCTAAAGATCCAAAAACACAAGAAGTAGAAGTTATAAAAAACATAATTCAAAAACCGAAGAGCTTTCAAAAAAAACTTAAATTTATCAAAGAAATAAGAAGAAGAGTTGGTGTTGTATTTCAATTTGCTGAATACCAACTTTTTGAACAAACTATAGAAAAAGATATAATTTTTGGTGCTGTGTCTATGGGTACACCAAAAGCTGAAGCAAAAGAAAGAGCAAAAGAAATTATTAAACTAGTCGGTTTAGATGAATCTTATCTTCCAAAATCACCATTTAACTTATCTGGAGGCCAAAAAAGAAGAGTTGCGATTGCAGGAATTTTAGCCATGGAGCCAGATATAATTTTCTTTGATGAACCAACAGCTGGCCTTGATCCCGCGGGTACAGATGATATGCTTTTGATTTTGAACAATCTTTATGAAAGTGGAAAAACAATCATTTTAGCAACTCATGATTTAGATAATGTTTTAAAATGAACAAAAAGAACGATTGTGTTCAAAAATGGAGAAATTGTCAAAGACGGAGATACTTTTTCAATCTTATCTGATAACCAATTTTTAAAAGATAATCAGATGATGCCAACTAACTTATTATATTTTGTTGAAAAGTTAAGAAAACGTGGTTTAGATATTCAAGATGTTTCTTCACTTGAAGAGTTAGCAGAAGCAATTAATTTAAAATTAAAAGGAAAACATGCAAATTAATGTCGGAAAATATGTACCACGTGATACTATAATTCATCGTTTAGATCCTAGGTTAAAAATTGTTTTTAATATTGTTTTTGCTATTTTATTTTTTGTAATTTCACATATCATTACATTATTGTTTTTACTTTCTTTTACACTTGTATTTTTCTATATCACAACCAAAAGATGAATAGATATTATTAAACTTTTAAAATTACCTATTCTTTTGTTTTTGTTTATGTTAATTATTTATGGATTTTTAATTACAGAACAAAATGCAAACGATATTATTGATTCGCCCAATGCACAAAAAATAGGCTTTTCGCTTTTAGGTTTAAATACAGAAGAAATTTACAACTATGTTCATTGAATGAAAGTAACAAAAATTCCAAATACTTCAATTGAGTTTCAAATTGGAACTTTATCTTTGATTAGATCAGGAATAATTTCGCTTAGAATCTATGCTTTGATAATTTCAACAACAATTTTAACTTATTCAACAAAACCATTTTTACTAACAAAAGGAATTGAAGATTTAATTTGACCACTTAGATTATTATTTATTCCAACTCATATAATTGCTATGATTGTTTCAATAGCTATTAGATTTATTCCTACTTTGTTATTAGAAGCAAGTAGAATTATGAAAGCACAATCCTCACGTGGTGTAGATTTCAAAAATGGTAAGAAAAAAGATAAAGCAAAATCAATGATTACTTTAATAATTCCTTTATTTGTTCTTTCTTTTTCAAGAGCAGAAGATTTATCCAATGCTATGGAAGTAAGAGGTTATGATCCATATGCTAAAAGAACAAAATATCGTAAAATAAGATTTCAATGATTTGACTATCTTTTCTTATTAGCATTAATTACATTAATTACAATTGTAATAATAACTGAAAAAAATGTAGGTCATATAATGAATGATTTACCTCTTTGATGAAAATACACAAATCAAAAAGTTTAAAATTATTTTTAGGAATTATTTATGAATATCGACCAAAAAGACTATAAAAATGAAGAAAAACAAGCAAAAAAACAAATTGAAGAACTTCGTCAAAAACTTCATTTATGAAATCATCATTATTTTGATTTAGATATTCCTATTGTTGATGATTTAGTCTATGATCAAGAACTAAATAAATTAAAAAAATTAGAAAAAAAATATTTTTACTTATTTACTTTAGAAGAAAACAATGCTTCTCCCACACAGATTGTAGGAGCTAAAGTAGATGAAAGATTTCAAAAAATCAAACATTCACAACCTATGTTGTCTTTAAATAAAGCATATAGTTTAGAAGAACTAGAAAAGTTTGCTCAAAAAGCTATAAAAATAGATGAAAATGCTTCATTTTATGTAGAACCTAAAATTGATGGCATTTCAATTTCGCTTCACTATAAACAAGGTAAATTTACCCAAGCAGTTACTAGAGGCGATGGAACTACAGGTGAAGATGTAAGTCATAATATTGAAAACATTGATGCAAAATATGTTCCAAAATCTATTAATTATTTTGATGATATAGAAATTCGTGGTGAAGTTTTTCTTGATTTAGAAAGCTTTAAAAATATGAATTTAGAACAAGCAAGGCTTGAGAAACCATTGTTTTTAAATCCAAGAAATGCAGCTGCAGGTCAACTTAGAAGATTAGATTCTAAAAGTAACAAACTAGCAAATCTAAAAGTTTTTGTTTATCAAGTAGTAAACCCAGAATTGCATAATTTAGCAACTGTTGAAGAAAGTATACAGTTTTTACAAACCCTTGGTTTTAATACAAATAATTTAGGACAACATAAAGCAAATATTCACCAAAGCTATCAATTAATTGAAGAAATTCAAGAAAAAGAAAACAAATTAAATTATGAAATTGATGGTGTAGTTATTAAAGTAAATGAATTTAAACTTTATGATGAATTAGGAACTACTTCAAAATTCCCTCACAGTGCTATTGCTTTTAAATTTTCAGACAAAGTTGTTCAAACTAAATTAAAACATATTTTTGCAACAGTTGGAAGAACAGGAAAAATAACTTACAATGCTGTTTTAGAACCTGTTTTACTTCAAGGTTCTACTATTTCTGCAGCAACTTTACATAATTATAATTACATTAAAGATTTAGCTATAAATACTAACTCAATGGTTTATATCAAAAAAGCTGGAGAAATTATCCCTCAGGTTATTCAATCAGTAGAAAAATTTGAAAAAACTAATTTTGAAAAAATAACAAATTGCCCTGAATGTAATTCCGATTTAATAGATAGCGAAACAGGAATTGATCAGTTTTGTATTAATCCCAATTGTCTCGGTATTCAGTTAAGAAAAATTATTCATTTTTGTTCAAAAGAAGGTTTAGATATTAAAGATTTAGGAGAGAAAAAAATTGAACTTTTTTGAGACCAAAATTTAATTAGATCTATACCTGATATTTTTAGGCTAGCTACCAAAATTGAAGAAATTTCTAAGCTAAAATCTTTCCAACAAAAATCTATTTTAAAGCTAATAAATGCAATAGAAAAAGCTAAACATACTACTTTAGATAAATTAATTTTTGCTTTAGGAATCAAACACATCGGACAAAAAACAGCAAAAATGTTAGCTCAGAAAGTAGATAATTTAGAACAGTTAAAAACCTTTAATTTTGATACTTTTTTAGAAGATAAAGATATAGGCGAAAAAACAGTTGAAAGTTTGAAAAATTACTTCAAAAATGAAGCAAATTTACAAATTATTAATGAATTAATCCAAGTAAATTTTGAAATAATAAAAGAAGAAACTTACTCTAACATTTTAGAAAATTTATCATTTGTAATTACAGGAACTTTATCTAGATCAAGAAGCCAAATTGAATCAATTATCCTTCAAAATAAAGGAAAAGTTTCGTCATCAGTGTCCAAAAATACTTCGTATTTAATTTTAGGCGAAAATGGTGGCTCTAAAGAAGATAAAGCACGTAACCTTGGTGTTAAAATCCTTTCAGAAGAAGAATTTTTCAAACTTTTAATCAATTAAACCAATTCTTCTTAAATGAAATTCAATCATAAATTTAAAGTTATTAGAATATAATTCTTTTTTAAACTTTGACAGCTTATTTTTTATTCTTTTATTCAAAAGATTATAGTCATTAGGATTATCAATTTTAATGGAATTTACCTTGAATTGAAAGTCATCTAAATCAAAATAAATCATTCCGTTTTCAAATTCCTTATCATGATTTGGACAAAATTGAAAACCATTTTCAGCAGAGGTTATAAATTTTGAGTGTGTTTTTAATTTATTAATATCTGCAACTCTGTGAATATGAGCAGCAACTAAATTTAATCTATACTCACAAGCAAAACATTCATAAATATCAACATATTTATTATACTTTTTAATTATATTTGCTCTAAATAATCCTTGATTTCTATTACTTTTTGGTCTCAAGTTTAATTGATATGTTGCTTTATCATAATCATTTTCATCTGAATAATAATTAATAATATTAAAACCAATATCTTGAAAATCTTTTAATATATGAACATCTTGAACTTTAGGTTTTATAATGAATAAGAATAGCTTAAAATTTTTTTGTTCTTTTGAATTTAATTCTTGTATAAATTTACAATTAAAATAAGAATCTGCTACATTTGCGCCTTCTAATTTAGCATAAACAGTAATTTCTTCTCTATTTTGACTAAGTTCAAAAATAATAGGTTTATTTCGTTTTTTTACGTTACTTTTCTCTCTTTTTAGAGCAATAAAAGTTTCTAAGTTTAAATTACTTCATTTTTCTTCATATTTTTCATTAATATTAGCAAAATTAATTATAGATTTAGTTATAGCAAAGCCATACAGTGATATTAATATTTTTAAATCAATATAAATGGATTCTGCTATCGTAAACTTATCATTTTTGTTTTTTATTAAAGAAAATGAAACAGGATTTAGACTCATAAATAATTTAACATTATGAAAATTTTTGAAATGTTTTTCATAGTTTCTAATAAAAGGTAATGCATTTTGTTTTATAAATGTATTTCTACTTCTTGTTTTCAATGTTTTGGAATCTAATTTTTGTGTAATATAAACAAAATAACTTAATTCTTTTATAAAAAATCCTTGAAATCGTTCGTTAATTTGTTCTCAAATTACATCTTCAAATTTAATATTTGCAAGTTGCTTAAAATCATAATTTATGAGTTCAACAATGGACTTTAAAATATCATTTTTTGCAATAAATTCTTTTGGAACTTGAATTGTTATTTTAGAAAAATTCTTTTCCATCTTTTTTATAATCAACTCCATTTCACACTAAAATATCTTTATCAAAAAGATCATTAGCAATTCACATACTTGCAAAAGAAGGTCTTTGTAAATTTTTAATATCATAATTTAAGTGATCTTTTGTAAAGCACATTCTTCTTTTTAAATGTACATATTGAACTCTTTTAAATTTTTGCAATTCATGACAAAATTTTTCACTATTTAAAGCTTGAATTCCAAAAATTAAAGCTCAAGGTTTATTAAATTCTAAAAGTCTAGCTAAAAGTCTATGTTTTCCTTTAAAAGGAGGATTACTTATTATAATGTCTCATTTTTCTTTTGGTTCATATTCATAAAAATCTTGTTGATCTCAAATATGAGAATGCAAAACTTTATAACCATTTTTTTTAAAAACAGTTACAAAATTAGAATCTTCAACATCAAAAGGACACCAAATCACTTTATCTTTGGGTATATTTGCGTTATCAATAAAAAACTGCACATCTTCTCTAGTTGTGTATCATTCGTCATCATTTTTGTAGTTAAAAGCTTTTGTAATGCTGTTTTTATTTCTTGCTTTTGAAGTTGAAATATAATCTTCAAGAATTTTCATACTATGATTTATTTCGTTGTTTTTAAGATTTTCATAAACTTTTTCGACAATAGTTTTCATAATTTTACTCCTTTTTAGTAAATAGAATTATATTATTTTTTAAAATAAACAAATTAAAAAAACTTACTTTTAAAAAGTAAGTTTTTTTAAATAAACTTTTTGTTCTTAAAGTTCATAAATTTTTTCTAGAACTGCAACAGATTGAATAGAATCTTTTGGTTTTAAAGTAATTAACTTAACACCTTTCGTATTTCTAGAAACATCATTACATTGTTCTAATGAAGTTCTAATTACTATTCCTTGTTTAGTTAAAATTAAAATTTCTTCATCACCTTTTACACAGGAAATAAAAGCTAAATTACCTGCTTTTTCAGTTTTAAGAGTAATTACTCCTTTTCCACCACGAGCAGTTTTTCTATATTCATCAATATGAGTTTTTTTACCATATCCTTCTTGACCAAGAACAAAAACCGTTGATCCTTGATCAGTTGATGAAGCACCAACAACTACTTCATTTTCACCTAAAGTTATTCCTTTAACTCCCATAGATTTTCTAGATAATGATCTAAAGTCTTGGTTATCAAATCTAACTGATCTACCATTAGAAGCTCCGATGATGATTTCGGATTCCTCAGTGGTAATAAATGCAGTTAAAAGTTCATCATTTTCCTTCAAATTCAAGGCAATTAGTCCATTTTTTGAAATCCGTTTGTATAGAGAAAGACTTGTTTTTTTGATGATTCCAAGTTTTGAAACTGTTACTAAATATAAATTATCATCTTCATAATTTTCTTGAGTTACCAGTAGAGAAACAATATCTTCGTCTTTTTCGATTGGAATTAAATTAATAAAAGGAACACCTTTTGCTTGTTTGGATAAATCAGGAATTTGATGTGTTCTTAGTCTAAAAATCCTTGCTTTTGAAGTAAGAATTAGTAAATCACTATGTGTACTTGCAACTAATATATTTTTTAAATTATCATCTTTGTAAGTTGTTGCTGTTGAAGATCCAGTACCACCACGATTTTGCATTCTGTACTCATCTAAATTAATTCTTTTAATGTAATTATTTTTAGTTAATGTAAGAACAACTTTTTGCTCTTTAATTAGATCTTCATCAACAATTTGACCTATGCTTCCATGAACAATCTCTGTTCTTCTGTCATCTGCATAGCTTTCAATAATTTTTTTGTGGTTATTAACAATGAGTTCAATTAGTTTGTCGTGTGAGTTAATAATTGAAGTAATTCTTTCAATTTCTTCTTCTAATTCCTTGATTTCTGCAATAAGTTTTTCAATAGCTAAAGAAGTTAATCTTCCTAAACGCATATCTACAATTGCTTTAGTTTGGGCTTCGTTTAAATCAAATCTTTGACCCAATGTTGTTTGGGCTTCAGCATCTGATTTAGAAGCTCTAATGATTTTAATTACTTCGTCTATGTTTTCGACCGCAATTTTTATACCTAATAAAATGTTATGTCTTTCTTTTGCTTTTTTAAGATCAAATTGTAATCCTCTAGTTACAACTTCTTCTTGATGTAATAAGTATTGGTATAAAATGTCTTTTAAATTCAACACTTTTGGTATACCGTTGACAAGGGCCAACATATTGATGTTGTAAGTGATTTGTAAATCAGTTTCTTTGTAGAGTTGGTTTAAAATAATTTCAGGACTAAATCCTTTTTTAACATCAAAAACTACTCTAATTCCTTTTCTATTAGTTTCATCACGAACATCTTTAAGACCTTGGATTTTTTTATCTCTAACTAGTTGAACAACTTTTTCAATTATTTGTGGTTTTTTAACCTCATATGGAATTTCATAAACAATTATTTTGCTTTTACCACTGCTAAAAGTTTCGATTTTTGCTTTAGAACGAAGAACAAATGCTCCACGTCCTGTTTCATAAGCTTGTCTAATTCCTGATGTTCCTAAAATAGTAGCTCCTGTAGGAAAATCAGGTGCTGGTAAATGTTTTGCTAGTTCTTGAACTGAAATATCTGGATTTTGAGCTAATAAAATAAAAGTTTCAATAACTTCTTTTAAATTATGAGGGGGAATTTTAGTAGCCATACCCACAGCAATTCCTGAGACTCCAGAAACTAAAAGATTTGGAAATCTAGCAGGTAAAACTTGTGGTTCTTGTTCACTACCGTCATAGTTTGGTACAAAATCTACTGTATTTTTCTTGATGTCTTCTACCATTAATGAAGCTATTTTAGACATTCTAGCTTCAGTATAACGCATAGCAGCAGCTTCATCACCATCAATAGATCCAAAGTTTCCATGACCATCAATTAATGGATATCTAAGGGCAAAATCTTGTGACATTCTAACCATTGAATCATAAACAGATGCATCTCCGTGTGGGTGGTATTTTCCAAGAACATCACCAACAATTCTTGCTGATTTTTTATAAGCTACAGAATGTGTAATTCCTAGTTCATTCATACAGTGCAAAATTCTTCTGTGAACAGGTTTTAAACCATCTCTAACATCTGGAAGAGCACGCGAAATAATAACAGACATTGCATACTCTAAAAACGAAGTTCTAACTTCTTCAGAGATATATTTAGGAACAATGTTGTCAGCTTCTGACTCAATTAATTGGGAAATTACTTGGAAACCTTCTTGATTTTGTTCTAGTTCTGCTTCATCTTCATCAATTTCTTCTTCATTTTCTTCATTAAAAACAGTTTTTAATTCATCTTCATAAGTTTCATAATCATTTTCTTTTGACTCTGGTTGTTCATTTTGAATGTTGTTTTTTACTTCGTCATCATCATTTTTGAAATACATAATAATCCTTTAAAACCCTTTAATTTAATATTTTAAAATTATATCAAATTATTGTTATATAATTTCCAAATACAACTGGTTTTTTAAGTAAAAATTGTTTAAAAAATCAAAAAATCAAGCTAAAGTTTTCAATTTAAAATAAGGAAAGAAATGATAAAAAAAATATATTTAGCAGCTGGATGTTTTTGAGGAGTAGAAGCCTTTTTTCAAAGAGTAAAAGGTGTTGTTCAAACTCGAGTTTGCTACTTAAATGGAGATACAGAACAAACTACATACAAGCAAGTTTGTGCAGGTTCAGGCCATGTTGAAGCAGTTGAACTCGTTTATGATTCTTCGCTTTTGACAGAAGAACAAATTTGAACTTTGTATTTGAAAATAGTTGATCCCTTTTCAGTTAATAAACAAGGAAACGATGTAGGAGTACAATACCGTATTGGTTTTTACTCAAATGATCAACAACTCTTAGATATTTTTAGACAACTTAATAAATCCTTTGAAAATGAAGCAAAACTTCAAACTACAATAGAGTTTTTACCTGTTAAAAACTTAACTATTGCAGAAGAATATCACCAAAAATATTTAGATAAAAATCCAAATGGATATTGTCACATTAACTTAGACTCAGTGCCAGAAAAATTTAAAAAATAAAGGTAAAAATGAAGAAAAAAGAAGAATTGTTAAAGGAAATTAAACTAAGAGGAATTTTAAAAGATATTAGTGATGAAAAAAAATTGTTAAATATGCGGCAAAATGAAGGAATTTATGTAGGTTTTGATCCAACAGCTAAATCACTCCATTTGGGTAATTATATTTTAATAAATCTAGCACAACGTTTTCAAAGAGCAGGAGTTAAAACAATAGCAGTTTTAGGTGGAGCAACAGGAATGATTGGTGATCCTTCCTTTGTTTCTAAAGAAAGAGTTTTACTCTCAAATGAAGCTATTATTAAAAATAAAAACTATATCAAAGCACAATTGGAAAAATTTGATTTGCAAGTTTTTGACAATTTTGATATTTACAAAGATATGAATGTTTTAGATTTTCTTCGTGATGTTGGAAAAAATGTTAATGTTGCTTTGCTATTAACCAAAGATTCTATTGCTTCACGGATTAAAACAGGACTTTCTTTTACAGAATTTAGTTATCAATTAATTCAAGCTTGAGACTTTAAATATTTATTTGATAAATTCAATATAGTTGGACAACTTGGTGGATCAGATCAATGAGGAAACATTGTTCAAGGGCTTGATATGATTAAAAAAACAAGTTTGGAAGATAAAAATTCTTCGCCTTGTTTTGGACTTACAACCCAACTTTTAACAGATGAAAATGGAAATAAATTTGGAAAAACAACATTTGATGGTGATGCTTTGTGATTAGATTCTAATCTTACTTCTCCTTTTAAACTCTATCAATTTTTAATAAATTTATCAGATTTTCAAGCAGAAAAATTTTTTAAATGAACTTCATTTAAAACATTTAGTGAAATTGAAAAAATCCTTCAAAAACATAGCCAAAATAAAAAAGAGAAGTTTCTACAACATCAAATGACACAAGAAATTATTTTAAATCTTCATGGACAAAAAACACTTGAACAATGTTTAAAAATTTCTAGTTTGTTATTTAAAAACTTAAGCTTTGAGCTTTTAAATCAAGCAGATTTAGATCTTTTAGCAAAATCTGTAGATAATTTTGTACTTCAAGAATCTGAATTCAACGCTAACAAATTAGTTGAATTAAAAATTTTTTCATCTAAAAGAGAACTAAATGAATTTATTAAAGACTCTGCATTGCAAGTAAATGGTCAAATTATTAAGTCTCAAGAAGAAATTAACTCAAAATTAAAACAAAACTTTAGCAAATTATTAATTAAAAAAGGTAAAAAGAACTTTTTTGTTGTTTCGTTCGAATAAATTAAAAATAAAAAATCCAAATTAACAAGTGGATTTTTTTATTTTTAAATTTCTCAAAATAAGAAGCAGAAAAAGTAATATAATAACTAAAAATATAATTTTTAGATTTATTATTAGTATTATAAAAAAAGGAAAATATGATTGTTGAAAATAAAAAAAATGTTGTTTTATTTGGAATGCCAAATTGCCAAAATTTAGCAAATAAAATCTCTGAAATTTTAAAAATACCTTTAACACCAATTGAAAAAACTCAGTTTGCTGATGGAGAAGTACTTTTAAAATCAGTTGAAACTATTAGAAATTCCACAGTTTTTGTAGTTGCAAGTACACACAAACCTGTTCATGATAATATTATGGAATTATTAATTTTTATGGATTCATTAAAAAGAGCATATGCTAGAGATATTATTGTAATCCTTTCCTATTTTGGCTATGCTAGACAAGATAGAAAATCAACTGGAAGACAACCAATTACAGCAAAACTAATTGCAAATTTATTAGAAACTGCTGGAGCTACAAAAATTATTTCTGTAGATTTACACAATCCATCAATTCAAGGATTTTTTAATATTTCAGTAGATGAACTAAGAGGTCAATATATTCTTGCGAAGAAAATTAAAGAAAAAAATAAGAATTATACAATAGTTTCTCCAGATCACGGTGGAGCTGTTCGTGCAAGATTACTAGCTGAATTATTAAATGAAAATACAAAAATTGCCATTATTGATAAAAGAAGAATAGGAACAAATCAAGTCGAAGCTCAAGGAATTATTGGTGATATTGAAGCAAAAGATACAATAATTATTGATGACATTATCGACACAGGTGGAACAATTATTAAAGCCGCTGATATGCTCAAAAAAAATGGCGCAAAATCAGTAACAGTAGTTGCTACACATGGGATTTTTTCCAAAGGTTTTGAGCTATTTCAAGAAAGTAAAAATGTAGATAAAGTTATAATTACAAATTCAATTGATAATTCAGAACTTGAAGCAAAATATTCCAAGTTAGAAGTTGCTTGTTTATCCGAATTTATTGCGGATACCATAAAAGCTTGTATATTTTCAACATCAATTTCATCTATATACTCACAATTGAAAGAAAACTTTAAAAAATAATGTATTTTTTTAAAGAAAAAACTAGAGATTTAGTTAATAATGAACAAATTTTTTCACAATTAGAAAAATTTGTTAGTTTAATTGAACAAAAAAATAAGGTTATGAATCTCACTGGCTTTACTCAAGATCAATTATGAAAAGAAGGAATTTATGAATCTATTATTACTTTAAAACAAAGTATATATTTAAAAAACAAAAAAATTGCTTTACTAGATGTAGGGGCAGGTGCTGGTTTTCCTTCAATTCCTTTCTTTATTATCAATTCTGATATAAAATTAGTCATTGTTGAAAAATTAAAAAAGCGATGTGATTTTTTGCAATTAGTAAAGCAAGAATTAAATTTAGATTTTGAAATAATTAATGATTTAGCTTCTAATTTGCAAGCTAAATTTGACTACATTACAGCAAGAGCGGTGGGAAATCTAGATTTTTTATTTAAAATCACTAAAAAATTGCAAAATCCTACAACTACTTCTTTATGAATTAAAGGTCCAAAAATTTGGGATGAAGTTTTAGAACACAAAAAAGTTCTAAAAAATTATAATTATTCAATTGAAGAAGTAAAATCAGATCTTGATAAACAAATTTTTATACTAAAAGCCAACAAGAAATAATATGAATTGACAGTTTGTAAAACCCACACCAAAATATCAAAATAAATATCATTTAAGCTATAAAAATGAAGCAAATTTATTTCCTTTAGTTTCAAAATCAACTAAAGATAGTTTTAAGATTTTTACTTTAGAAAATCAAGAAAATTTTTGAGAATTTTTATTAGTAGATGAAGATGATGATTTTTTAGAAATAGGTCTTTATCTAAATATAATTCAAGATAGCATAAAAACCAACTTTTTTACAATTGATTTAAGAATAAATTCTTTATTAAATGAAGAAAAATGAAGTATTTTAACTTTTGAATTCATTCAAGATTTTTTTATTAATACACTTAATTTAAAAAACAAATTCATAGAAATTCAACTAGAAGAAAAAATATACAATTTAGTGAAAAAAAGCTTCATTTTTAAAGAAATTAGCAAACAAAATGAAGCAATTTTGCTACATTTTTACTTAGAAGAAAATTATTTTTTTTCAGATGTTCACACTCATCCTTTTAAAGAATATTATAAAGAACCAAAACAAGAATTAGAATTTAACTACAAAAACAATATAAAAGCAATGCTTTTAGTTGGTACTTCTTGAGAAGATAATCAAGAAATTATTTCATATTTAGACTATGTACCAAATCTTTTTGCACTTGTTGGGATTCATCCTAATAATATTACAAATGAAGATAATTTTCAATTATTAGAAGAAATTGTTGCAAAAAATTCAAAAGTAGCAGGTATTGGTGAAGTAGGTTTGGATTTATATTATGATCAATCACCTAGTTTCGAATTACAGCTAAAGTGTTTTATAAAACAAGTTAAAATCGCACAAAAATATAATAAAACTGTAATGTTGCACATAAGAGACAATGCAAATGATAAAAATTTTTTCCTTTTCAACACAATAAAACAAGTCGTTAGTGATTTTTTGGATGTTAAATTTGTTTTTCATAATTTTTCTGCAAACTTTGAAATTTATCAATATTTTGCACAATTAAAGAATGTATTTTTTTCTTTTTCAGGAGTTATTACATATAAGAAAAACCAAGAAGCAAGAAAGATTTTAAAACATATTGATTTAGAAAAAATTGTGCTAGAAACAGATGCTCCATATTTATCTCCTGAGCCAAAAAGATCTTTGTGACCAAATCACAGTTTTTGCATTAAACAAAGTTTTTATTTACTTTCAAGAATCAAAGAAATTAGTTTACACTCTTTAACTCAACAAGTCAAAAAAAATATAGAAGGAATTTTTAATATAAAACTATATGAAGACCATTCAAGCTAAAAAAAAATTTGGACAAAATTTTTTAAAAGATGATTTTGTAATCAATAAAATTATAGAGCTTGCCAATTCTCAAGATGAGGATGCTTTAGAAATCGGACCAGGTACAGGAGCTATTACAATCCCTCTTTTAGAATCTGCAAAATCTTTATTAGCTTATGAAATTGATAAAGATTTGATTGTTTGTTTAGAAAATAAAATAAAAAGTTCTAAATTTATGCTTAAAAATGAAGACTTTTTAGAAGCTGATTTAGATTTTACAACTCCAAAAATTCTTGTTGCAAATTTGCCATATTACATAACAAGTCAAATTTTATTCAAGGTTTTTGAGAATGTTAATAAATTTAAATCTATGCTAATTATGGTACAAGAAGAAGTAGCTGATCGAATAGTAGCTAAAGAAAAAACAAGTGCTTTTTCAAAGTTATCACTTGCTTGTCAATTAGTAGCTGATGTTAAAAAAGAGTTAAAAATTCTACCTTCTAGTTTTAGTCCGCAACCTAAAGTTAATTCGGCTTTAGTTTCTTTTAAATTCAAAAAAAATTTAAATCCAGAATACATAAAAGGTTTTTTAGATTTTACAAAAAAATGTTTTTCTATGAAAAGAAAAACATTTTATAATAATCTTTCTACTTTCTTAAATCAAGAAAAAATTAAAGAGTTATATGTTAAATTCAATTTAAATTATAACATAAGACCGCAACAAATCAGTCTTAATCAATATATCCAAATTTATGATTTTATTAAAAACTCTTAGAAATTTGTTTATTAACAAATGGAGAAAAAATCAAATAAGTACACAAGGGAATAATTAACGCTATAAATGAAGCTGCTGCTTTTAAATTATAAAAATTTGCTGAAGCATCTCTACTTCCACTAAATTGAAATCAAATAGAAATAGTTTGTTCACTACTTGAAGTTAAAATATATGTTGGTCATAAGAAATCATTTCAAGCTTGGATTGAAGAAAAAATAATTATTAAAAAATAAGGCATTTTCAAATATTTTAAATACACATAAACAAATCTTTGAAACATATTTAAGTTATCAATTGTCATTAACTTAATTTTATTCTGTGGAACTGAACTTAAAATTTTATATAAATACATTAATAAGAAAAACGAAAAAATTTGGTTTATTATTAAAGGAAAAATAACATTAGATTCTAAAATATTGCTTTTGTATAATAAAATTTTATATCCCATATATAAAGAAATTTCAGGAGTTAAAGATACAAAAATAAAAAGCAAATAGAAGACTTTTTTACTAAATTTACTTACTTTTACTAGACCAAAAGATGCAAGTGAGTATAAACTAATTCTTAAAAAATTAATTAAAAGAACACTTAACATTGAATTTTTAAATCCATTTAAAAATAATTGATCCATTACTTCTTTTATGTTAGTTCATAAACTATCTTTAGGAGCTAAAAAAACATTATTTGAAAGAGCTTCACTATTATTCAAAGATGCTTGAACAATTAAAAAATAAATTGGAAACAAAATCAAAATAATTACAAAGCTAATCAAAGCATATTTTAAAACTTCAAAAATTAGTTTATAAATGAGATAAAAATGTTTGCTACTTAGTGAGTTCATTTTTTACTCCTTTAATTGATTTTTTTATTTTTGTGATTAAAAATATTGCAGCTTTTATGTATAACTTTATAAATTTTCAACGCAGTAAATAAATAAATAACAGCAAAAAGCAAAGGTAAATGAAGGTAAAAAATGATGCTGCCATTGCAACAGGTGCATTAGCATCTTGTGTTATTCTAGAAATAATGTAAGAAGCTAGTGTGTCTCCATGAAAATCTTTTAAATTTTTATTTCCTATTAAAACTTGAGGATACAGCAACGCAGCAAAAATAAAGTTTGTATAAACAATGTTAAAAATTGTTATTTTCATTTCAGGAAAATACAAATTTTTAACTTTATCGAATAAAGATAAAGAATCTATTTTTAGATTTTTACTATATTTAAGATTAATTTTATTGATTGCAAAACTAAATAAAACAGTATTAAACGGAATTGCTCTTCAAAGTTGAAATATACATAATAAAATAATTAAAGGTGTTTTTTGGTTTCCACTAACAAAATCGTATTTTCCAAAATGAAATTTTTCTTGTAACAATACACTTAGTACATTTCTATCACCAAATAACAAAACAAAAGCTACACTTACAGCAAATGCAGAAATAAAAAACTGTGAATAAAGAGCAGTGATGAATATATTTTTTGAAATTTTTAGGGTCAAAGAAGATATAACCAAAGCTAAAAGAAAACCAACGATAATTGCAATAGGGGATGCCACAAAAAACAAAATAGTAGAATTTTTCACACTATCAATGAATCTATAATCAGAAACAAGAAAATGATAATTACTAATTCCGAAGTGTCATTTTATCCTGCTATATTGTTCAAAGTCTCTCAATGAGTAAAAAAATGAATTTAACAAAGGATAAATTGAAAAAACAATTAAAAAAATTAATAAAGGAGTTATCAAAGTAAAACCTTTTCAATTTTTTCTCAGACTAAGAGATAGTTTTTTTCAAGTTGCTTCAGAAAATGAAGACATTTTGTTTAAAATTTTATTATTTTTCTTCATTTTATAAAACCCTTTGTCCTTCTTTGTCAAATTTTAAAAGATCTTCTTCATTTATTTTTAGATAAATAATTGATTGGGTTTCAAAATTATTTGTTTGCAAAAAGTTTAAACTAATAGGATTCTCATTGTTTAAGCTTGTTGCTTTGTACAATAAAGATTCACCAATTAATTTTTTTGAATCAATTTTAAAAGGTAAAAATCCTTCTTGTTTGTTGCTAGATACAATGATTTTATTAGCTCGTACATAGAAATCTATACCATTTTGGTTTTTAAAAAAATTGATTTCAGGAAAGCCTAAAAATTTAGCTACAAACAAGTTAGCTGGATTGTTATAAAGTTGTTCTGATTCACCAAATTGCATCACTTTTCCTTGATTTAACACAGTGATGTAATCACTTATTTTTAAAGCATCAGTTTGATCATGTGTTACTAAAACAATTGATAAATCAAATTCTTTTTTGATTTTTTCTAACCAATTAATTGTAGATTCCTTGATTTTTGCATCTAAAGCAGCAAAAGGTTCATCCATAAAAATTAATTTTGTGTTCTTAATAATAGCTTTAGCAAATGCTACTCTTTGCTTTTGTCCGCCACTTATATTATTTGCTTTTTTGTTGATAATTTCTTCAATTTGAAGTTTTTTTGCTATAGGCATAAAGGATTTGAAAAAAAATTGAATTAAATAATTATTTTCTAATAAAAATAAAAGAATTTTTATATTTTTAAAACTTAATTTAAGTAAATAAAATAAAATTTTAGTATACATCAATTTAACAAAAAAAACTTGATGCTTTGCTACATGTATACTTTTTTTTAAATATTTAGCAAATAAATTGTCTAATTTAACAACATCAGAATCCTTCGTTTTTGAAGCTAAAAACTTATTTTTAATTTCAATTCATAAAGAATTTCTAACTTCAGATTTTCATTTGCTAGAGTTTTTAGCACTTAAATAAACATTTTTAAAAACACTTATTTCTTCATAAAGGTTGTTATCTTGCATAATGAATCCAAAATTAGAAAATTCTGGATCTTGATTAATTTGTATTTCTCCTTTTGTAGGTTTTAAAAAACCAATTAGTAAGTTTAAGAAAGTAGTCTTTCCACTACCACTTGGTCCAAGTAAAGTTATTATTTTATTTTTTGGAAATGTCAATTTTTCAATATCTAAAGAAACCTGTTTTTTATCATATTGAAATTTTAAATTTTTGACATTAATTAAATAATTTGTTGAGCTCATGATAATTAAAAATTATTATAATAAAATATAATTCTTAATTGAAAATTTTAAAAAATTATTGGTTAATAAAAAATAAAAATTTTTCTTGTGTTATTTAAATAAAAATGTATAATTTAAAAACTTGCTTAAACCTGTTACATTATTTAAAATTAATTAAAAAATATAAAAGGAATTGTGATGAGACAAACCACATTAGTAAAACATAAAGAAGTTACTAAAAAGTGATATGTTATTGACGCTGCTGGACAAGTTCTTGGTAGAGTAGCTACATTAGCAGCTTCTCACTTAAGAGGTAAAACTAGTCCTACATTTACACCAAATGTAGATATGGGTGACAACATTATTATTATAAATGCTGATAGAGTTGTTTTAACAGCTAAAAAAGAAGAACAAAAAATTTATTACTCACACTCAGGATATCCTGGCGGATTAAAAACTATTAATGCTAAAAATTTAAGAGCTAAAAGACCAATTGCTTTAATTGAAAAAGCTGTTTGAGGAATGTTACCTCATACAAAATTAGGTGATAAACAAAGAAAAAATTTATTTGTTTATGCAGGTCCAGAACATAAACATGAAGCACAAAAACCAGAAATTTTAAAGGTAGGTAAATAGTTATGGCAGATAAAAAAATTACTTATCGTGGATTAGGAAGAAGAAAATCTTCTGTAGCAAGAGTCATAATTACTCCAGGAACAGGTGAATTTAAAATTAATAAAAGAGCAGCAAAAGATTACTTAAAATTAGATTTATTAATTCAAGATGCATTACAACCATTAGAAATCACTAAAACAACAGATCAATGAAATATTAGTGTTAACGCTTCAGGTGGTGGACTTTCAGGACAAGCTGGAGCAATTAGGTTAGGAATTGCAAGAGCATTATTAGAAGCTTCAGCAGATTACCGTCCAGAATTAAAATCTAAAGGTATGTTAACTCGTGATGCGCGTGCAAAAGAAAGAAAAAAATTCGGACTCAGAGCTGCACGTCGTTCAAGACAATTTTCAAAACGTTAGTTTTTATAGTATAATTATATTGGCAACTTTGTTGCCTGTTATTGGGAGCGTAGCTCAGATGGTTAGAGCACACGACTGATAATCGTGAGGTCGATGGTTCGATCCCATTCGTTCCCACCATTTCATTTTTGACCACTTTTTCAAAAATACACTAAAAAGTTAGTGTATTTTTTATTATTATTTTTTTAACAAAAGAGTATAATTATAGCAATTATGCAAAAATTATTATTAAATTTAAACGCTAATTTGAATAATCATTTTTTAAATGGTTTAAATTTTAATAATAATTTTTTTAATATAAATAATATTTAATCAAAACTTTTATATTAATAGTTATTAAAATTATAAGTTTTGATTAATCTTTCTTTTATCAAGATAATTTTTTGCTATTAATAAAAAGTTTCTATTTAGATATCTAATATAGAAAGGCAAAATGTACACATCTAAATTAAACATTTTTGAAACACAAAAAGCAATTGAGTCTATAAAAATTATTTTTCCAAAATTTTTATCAGAAGCTTTATCACTTACAAGAGTTACCGCACCTTTATTTGTCGAACCACTAACTGGGTTAAATGATACATTAAATGGCGAAGCTGCTGTTTCTTTTATTCCAAAAGATCAAGACACAAAATTAGAAATTGTTCACTCACTAGCGAAATGAAAAAGATATGCTTTGAGAGAATATGATTTTTACCTTTATAAAGGTTTATATACTGATATGAACGCAATTAGAAAAGAAGAAATTCTTTCCCCATTTCATTCTTATTATGTAGATCAATGAGATTGAGAAAAAATTATAAAAAAGAAGATAGAAATCTTGATTATTTAAAACAAACTATTAGAACAATTTATGATCAAATAAGAAATACTGAAGCAGAACTAGTAAAAAAATTTCCACAACTTAAAATTAAATTACCAAAAGAATTGATTTTTATTGATTCTCAAGAACTAGAAGATTTATATCCTGAACTTACTCCATCACAAAGAGAAACAAAATTTGCACAAGAAAAAGCAAAAGCATTTTTTGTTATCAGAGTTGGTTGAAAACTTAAGTCTGGACAAGTACACTCAGGAAGAGCCATTGACTATGATGATTGAAATTTAAACGGTGATTTAATTTTTTATCACGAAACCTTAGATAAGGCAATCGAAATTTCTTCAATGGGTATAAGAGTTGATGCTAAAGCTTTATTAGAGCAAAGTAAATTAACTAAGCCGCAATTAGAACAAAAATCACAATTTCACCATGATTTAGTAAACGAAAACTTACCATTTTCTATCGGTGGCGGAATAGGTCAAAGCAGACTCTGTATGTTTTTATTAGAAAAAGCACATATTGGAGAAGTTCAATCTAGTTACTGACCTAAAAAAATTCTTGAAGAAGCCAAAAAAGAAAATATTATTTTATTGTAGTAAAATTTTTTGCTTTTGTAATAGAATAAAAATAGGAGATTCTATGCAAGAAAATAAAACAAAAGTAATAACTTTCTTTTTTATTTCATTTTTTAGATGATTTTTTCTAATTTATTTACTTGTTTTTCTACTCATATTTGCAAATATACTACCACAACCTCCAGGTAGATTAACTTTTATTTCTTCTTTATTTATTCTTCCTACTGTTGGTTTAATTTCCATTTTTACTTTTATATATCAAATATTTTTTTCAGTAAAATATATCTCAGGAACAAAAAATAGAATTTTATTTTGAATTTTTCCTTTTATTTTTGGATTGAAAAATCAAAAAGAGTTTAATGTTGTAAAACAAAACACAAATTTTAAAAAATTCCAATTTATAACATTATTGTTTTCAAAAATATTTGCTTTTATTGTGTTTTTATATGTTGTTTTAATGAGTGAAATTTTCGTCGGGTCATCAGCTGCTGTGAATGAAATATATATAGGATTAGTAATGATTGTAGTGGTGTGATTGATTACAATGTTAATAACCAACTTAATATTTATTCCATTTATTAAAGATGAAAAAGAATATATAGAAAAGTTAAAAATCAAATATTTATATTAAAAATTATCTAAATATAATAATAAATTTACAAAATAATCACAAAAACACCACAAATTATTTGTGGTATTTTTGTGAAAAAAATAAATTCAATAGTTTTATTAGAAAAAACATAAATTAAGATTTTGATTACAATTTAAATTTTTTAATAATAATTTTTTAGTTTTTTAATTTGTTGAGCATTTAAGAATAATTTAAGTTCTTCTTCGGTAGCTTCTTTAATTTTTTTGTAAGTTTTAAAGTAAGTTAAAAGTTTATCTTGAGTTTTTTTATCAATATTTAACTGATCTAAAAAGGAAGAAGTTAAAATTTTGATGTTTTTATTTCTGTGCTTTATTTTTGCAAATTCATCTACTTGAATCTGCATATTAGAAAGGAAATTGAAGGATTCTTGACTAATATTTTCAACTTTTTGAAGATTTTGATCTAATACATAATGAGTTTTATGGTTTTTGTTTTTTACAATTCCAAATAAAGGAACATAAATATTTGATTCCTTTAAAGCTTGTTGTGCTTTTTTTATTTGTTGCTGAGCGCCGTCTACAAAAATAAGATCAGGTTTTAAAAAACTTTTAATTGAAAAATATTTTTTGATACTTTCATACATAAAATCTATATCAGATTTTAAATTTTTTGAAACATTAAAAAATCTATTAAATTTGCTTTGATGTACGCCGTTAATAAAGAAAATAACTCCTGTAACAATATTTTGAAGATTAGAGTGAGAGTTATCAATAATCATAATTTTATCTGCTTTGGCAACTTTTAAATCTTGTGATAATTTTTCTAGAACAATATTTTCTTTTTGTTGTTCTTTTTGAAGTATTTTTAATCTTTCTTGAACAAAAAATTGATTATTATCTTTTGCCATTTGCATAATTAAATCAAGCTTTTTATTATTTGAAAAAGTTATATTTAAACTAGATAATTCAGATTTAAAATCCAATGTTTCTCAGAGATTGTCTAAAACAATTTGATCTGGAATTAAATTATTTTTGTAATAATTTTTTAAAAACATAATAAATGTTTCTTCTAAGTTAAAAATTAAACTTAAATTTAAGTTTTTGTAGGAAAATAAAGAGCCATTTCTGTAAAAAAGAAGTGAAATGAAGACAAATTCTTGATACTGAGCGACAAAAATGAAATCAACATCTTTGTTATTTGCTAATGTAATGCTTTCTTTTTGTTGTTGTAAATCACTTAGAGCCTGGCGAATTTGTTTTAATTCATTAGCTCTTACATAATTTTCTTGTTGTACAAATAAAGCTTCTTCTTCTAAAATTTGCTTTAAAAATGAAGCATTTTTTAGCTTTAGAATCTTTTTGCAAATTTCAAGTTTTTGATTTTTTTCTTCTGGGGATAAACTATTTATTGGTAAACCGTTTTCATATTTAACTTTACTTTCTAAAAATCTTGTTAAGTTTCAAGCATCAGATTTTTTTACAAAAGGTCCAAAATAAAAATTTCGTTTATTAGCAATTTTGTAAGCTAATTTAATATCTAAATTCTTATTAATTTCAATATAAGGATAAGTGTGGTCATCTTTTAGTAAAATGTTAAAATTTGGTTTATAGAGCTTGATTCATTTATCTTCTAAAATCAAAGCATTTGCTTTTGAATTAGTGATAAAAAATTCAATATCATCTGTTTGATTAATTAATGAATGTGTTTTGTAAGAATTTATGTGCCCAGCAGCATATTGTTTCATTCTGTTATAGATGTTTTCTGCTTTACCAACATATAGCACATTTTTATACTCATCTAAGAATTTATAAACACCAAATGTCTTTGGAAAGTCTTTTTTTTCTATCAATTTTTTAAATTTTTCCATTTTTCTAATTTTATTATTAAATTAAATATTTATTAAAATATTGTTGTATAATTTTACTAAATTTATCAAAGGAAAAAATGATACTCAATCAATTAGACGCAAAAAAATATAAAAACACAGCTATTCACTTTTTTGTTTTATCTGTAGTTGCTTTTTTAGCTTTTATTGCAATTTTAGCTTATTATATTTACTATAAAGCTGCAAATATTGATTTTAAAAGCTTTATAGTTGAGGGAATAATTGTAGTTGGATTTTTAATTTTATTCATAATTGGTACTGCTTTTTTTGCAGGATTTTATGTTTATCACAAAGATTTAATTAAATATAAAAAACAGCAAAAAGATAGAGATTATATTAAAAACAAAGTTTTAAAAACAAAAGCAGAAGAAACTAAGCAAGTTTCCACAGCTTAAGTTTAATAGTAAAAAACCAAGAAAAAGTTCTTGGTTTTTTACTATTTTATTCTCTTTTTTTCTTCTTTTTAAATAAGAAAATATAATATATAAATTATTAAACTATTTTCTTTAGTAATTTGTTTTTTTGTTTGTTTTTAAAAATGTTGAAAGTAAAGGAAAATAATGTCATCATATACAGTTGAAAATTTAAAAGTTTTAAAGGGTCTAGACGCAGTTAGAAAAAGACCAGGAATGTACATTGGATCAACAGATTTTGAAGGTTTACACCATTTAGTGTGAGAAATTGTTAGCAATGCAGTAGATGAAGCTTTAGCAGGTTTTGCCAAGAACATTTATGTTTCTTTAGAAGAAAATGGTTCTATTGTTGTTGAAGATGATGGAAGAGGAATACCAATTGAAAAACATACTAGTGGATTATCAGGTGTCGAATTAGTCTTCACAGAGCTTCATGCAGGAGGTAAATTTTCTGATGAAGTTTATAAAAATTCTGGAGGACTTCATGGTGTTGGATCTTCAGTTGTGAACGCTTTAAGTAGTAAATTGATTGTAAATGTTTATAAAAACAACAAAAACTATCAAACAAAGTTCATCAATGGGGGCCAAATAGAACAAAGAACAACAGTTGTAGGTGATTCTAACAAAAAAGGAACACGTGTTCAGTTTTGACCGGATAAAAAAATTTTTGCTCAAAATAAATTTTCTTTTGATATGATTTCAGAAAGGTTACGAGAAACTTGTTTTTTAATTTCGGAATTAAAAATCACTCTTGAAGATCAAATTACCTTTCAAAAAGAAGCATTTTTTTTCAAAAATGGCATCAAGGATTTTGTTGAATTCATCAATCAAGGTAAAACACTTCTAAACAAACAAGCAGCTTTAATCAATGAAACACAAGAAAAAATTAATGTTGAAATTGCTTTTCAATACACAGATAGTTATTCTGATTCAATTATTTCTTTTGTCAATAACATTAAAACTAAATCTGGTGGAACACATGAATTAGGTTTAAAACAAGCTTTGGTCAGAGTTTTTAATGATTTTGCACAACAAAAATCAATTTTTAAGAACAAAACACATACTTTAGACATTTTAGATATCAAAGAAGGGTTAACATTGGTTTTATCTTTAAAAGTACCAGAATTTTTACTTGAATTTGTAGGTCAAACTAAAGATAAATTAGGAACTCAAATTGCAAAATCAGTTGTTGAAGATATTTGTTATAAACAAGTGCTATTATGATTAAACAAAAACCAACAAGAAGCTAATAAAATTATTAATAAAATCAAAGATGCTTTTGATCAAAGAATGAGCACAAAGCTGTCTAAAATTGAATCTAAAAAATCAAAAGATGCTTCAAAAGAGAAGAAAATCTTATCAGGTAAATTAGCTCCTGCACAATCAAAAAACAAAGCAGAAAAAGAACTTTTTATTGTTGAAGGTGAATCAGCAGGTGGAAGCGCAAAATTAGGTCGAGATCGTAAATTTCAAGCCATTTTACCTTTAAAAGGAAAGATAATTAATGCTGAAAAAACAAGATTAATTGATTTATTAAAAAACAACGAAATTGTAGCTATCATTAGTAGTTTAGGCACAGGAATTGGTCAAGATTTCAACATTAATAATTTAGAGTATGACAAAATTATTATCATGACTGATGCTGATACAGATGGAGCTCACATTCAAATTTTGCTTTTAACCTTTATTTTTAGATATATGAAAGAACTAATTGAAAAAGGTCATGTTTACATAGCTCAACCTCCGCTTTACAAAATTAGCTTTAAAAATAAAGAAGCTGTTTATGCTTGAAATGAAAATGAATTAAAACAAATTATTGAAAACAAATCCAATTTTGATTTACAAAGATATAAAGGTTTGGGTGAAATGAATGCTCAACAGCTTTGAGATACAACAATGAATCCTGAAAAAAGAACATTAATTAAAGTAAAAATAGAAGATTTAGCTATAGCTGAAAGAAGAATTTTTACCTTAATGGGAGATAAAATAGACATTAGAAAACAATGAATTAAAAACAATGTTCACTTTTCTTTAGATGATGATTTTTTTATTAATTTTACTGACAAGGAAGATATAACAAATGAAGAAACTAGATAATAATATGAAGAAAAATGAAGAACAATTAATAGTTAATTCACTTGATTCTATAGTATCAGAACGTTTTATTAGGTATTCAAAATATGTTATTCAACAAAGAGCTATTCCTGATGTTAGAGATGGATTAAAACCAGTTCAAAGACGGATTTTGTACTCAATGTGAATGTTGGGTTTAAAAAATGATAAAGCATTTAAAAAATCAGCAAGGGTAGTGGGTGATGTAATAGGTAAATACCATCCACATGGAGATTCTTCAATTTATGAAGCCTTAATTCGGATGGCTCAAGAATGAAAAATGAATTTACCATTAGTAGAAATGCATGGAAATAAAGGATCAATCGATGATGATCCAGCAGCTGCAATGCGTTATACTGAAACACGTTTAGAAGCTGTTACTAATTTAATGTTGGAAATTATTAATAAAAAAACAGTAAATTTTGTACCTAATTTTGATGATTCTGAAAAAGAACCAGTAGTTTTACCTGTGTTATTTCCTAATTTATTAGTGAACGGAACTAAAGGAATTGCTTCAGGTTTTGCTACAGATATTCCTCCTCATAATTTAGCAGAATTAATTGATGCTTGTATAGAAAAATTAAAAAATAAAGCAACTCCATACTCTAAAATTCGCCAAATAATTAAAGGTCCAGATTTTCCAACAGGTGGAATTATTTATGATACAAAAGGAATAGATGAAGCTTTTGAAACAGGACAAGGAAAAGTAGTTTTAGTTTCTAAATACAAAATAATTAACGAACCAAAATACAAAGCTATTGAAATTGAAGAAATTCCTTTTTCAGTTGTTAAGTCAGAACTTGTAAAACAAATTGATGAAATTAGATTTGAGAAGAAAATTGAAGGAATTTTAGACGTAATTGATCAATCAGATAGAACTGGAATTTCTATTTTAATTGAATTAGAAAAAGAAGCAAATATTGAACTTATTTTAAATTATTTACTTCAAAAAACACAAATGCAAATTAGTTACTCATACAACTCAGTAGCAATTCATAATTACACACCCAAGCTTCTATCTATTTATAAGATGTTAGATTATTATCTAGATCATTTAAAAGAAATTAAAACAAAAGAAATTGAATTTGATTTGAAAAAAAATAATCAAAGATTAGAAATTGTTAAAGGTTTTTTAAAGGTTGCTGACATTACTGATGAAGTAATTAAAATAATTAGAAATTCAGATAATTCCAAACAAGGTGTAATAGAAGCTTTAGTTCAAAACTTTGATTTTACATTATTGCAAGCTACTGCAATTGCTGAAATGAGATTGTATAGATTATCTAGAATTGATCAACAAAATTATTTAAATGAAAAAAATACTTTAATTGATCAAGTAGCTAAATTAACAACTTTATTAGAAAATGATTTAGAGTTTAATCAATATTTAGTCTCAATTTTAAAAGAAATTAGAACAAAATTTGGACGAGAGAGGAAAACCCAAATTATTAATCAAAATTTCAAAATTGAAATTAATCAAGAAGAACTTATTAAAAATGAAGAATCCTATTTTGTTATAACCAAACAAGGTTTATACAAAAAAATGTCTAACAAAGTTTTTGAATCAAATGATATTTCAAATATAAGTTTAAAAGAAAAAGATTATTTTGTTTTTGTTAACAAAATTCAAACAAAAAATAAATTATTGATTTTTACTTCAGTAGGAAATTATATTTTTATTCCTTTACACACTATTGAAGATGCAACTTTTAAAGCAACTTGATCTGATTTACAAATTGATTATTTATTAAAAAAAGATGAAACTATAATTTCAGCAATTGAAATAGCTGATTTTAGTGAAAATCAATTTGTTTGTTTAATAACTAAGAACGGAATGGGCAAGCGTATCAGTTTAAAAGATTTAGAAGTTTCCAGGTTCAAAAAAACAATTTTAGCTATGAAAATAAAGCAAGATGATCAACTAATTGGTGCTAAATTAAGTGATAATTATCAAGATATTGCTTTATTTACCAACCAAAATAGAGCTTCAAGATATAGCGAAATTGAAGTTCCAATTTATGGAACAAATACAGCTGGAGTTAGAATTTTAAAGCTCAAAGAAGGTGAATATATAGATCATTTTGTTTTAGGTCAATCAGATGATGTCTTTGTTTTTGTAGCTAAATCAGGTTTTGTAAGAAATATTAGTTTGAGCTCAATTTATTACGGTAACAAAAATAGTCAAGCTAAATTTTATTTAGAATCCAAGTTTACTCATTTAAAAATTGTTAATATTATAAAACAAAAAAATAAAGAAATTTGCTTCATTTTTGAAGAACCAAATAAAGTATCTAAAGTTCCAAGTTTAGAGATTCCTGGTGTTAGCAATAAGTTTGAAAGTTTAAAAAATCCTTTTGTTTATTATTTAGATTGTATTAAAATCAACATAAATAATAAATTAGAAGAAAAAGCAAAAATCGAAAATAAAAAAATAGAAGATAATCTTAAAGAAAATGTTTCACAAAAAGAAGAAAAAAGAAGTAAAATAATAGATAAAAATCAAGACATACCGCAACCTAAACTCACATCAAACAAATCTTTTGATGTTAATCAAGCAATTGAAAAAGTCAAAGGGAAACTCAAAGAAATTGATGAATTAGACATTGATTCTCTTTTGAAAAAATTTGATAAATAAGGAAAAATTATGGATAAAAATTTTTATAAAAACTCATTAAATATATTCACTTCAGAGTTTTCTATGAAAGCAAATCTTTCACAAAAAGAAGCAGAATATAGACAGTTTTGATTAGATAACAAAATCTATCAAAAAGCTTTAAAATTAAACGAAAATAACCCTCAATTTGTTCTTCATGATGGGCCACCATATGCAAATGGTGATATTCACATAGGTCATGCACTTAATAAAGTTTTAAAAGACATTGTTGTTAGATATAAAACTATGCAAGGCTTTTATTCACCTTATGTTCCAGGTTGAGATACACATGGTCTTCCAATTGAAAATAAAATTCTTTCTTTAAATAATATTTCTCATAAATCATTATCTGTTTTAGAACTTAGAAAACAAGCTAATAATTACGCTAATGAACAAATTGAATCACAAAAAAAACAATTTGAACAACTTAATTTATTAACCGATTTTAGTACTATTTATCAAACAAATGCGCCAACATTTGAAGCAAAACAGTTAGAACTATTTAAAGTAATGGTACAAAAAGGTTTAGTTTATAGAGGTTTAAAACCAGTTTATTGATCACCAACTAGCCAATCTGCATTAGCTGAAGCAGAAATTGAGTATCTAGATCATCGTTCACCTTCAATTTATGTAGCTTTTGAAATTTCACAAGGAAATTCTAAAGTAACTAAAGGTGATTATTTAGTAATTTGAACAACAACACCTTGAACTTTAATTGCAAACTCAGGAGTTGCAGTTGGAGAAAAATTTGAATATTCAAAAGTAAAACATCAAGACAAATTTTTTGTTGTAGCCACAGAATTAGTTGAGAAATTAGCTCAAGATTTTAACTGAGATCACTTTGAAATTGTAGATACTTTTTTAGGTGAAAAACTTGTTGATGTTAAATATATCAGACCAATTATGAAGGAAAAAGAAGGAAAAGTTGTTCAAGGACATCACGTTACTGTTACTTCAGGTTCTGGTTTAGTTCACATAGCACCACTATTTGGTGAGGACGATTTTTGGATTTCTAAAAAAACAGGTTTAGAACATGTGATGCATGTTAATGATGATGGAACTTTAAATGAATTAGCAAGAAAATATGAAGGTTTATTTTATTTAGATGCTAATAAAGAAATTGGACAAGATTTAGAAAAAGAAGGAAAATTACTAAAATTTTCCATACTTAAACACTCATATCCACATGATTGAAGAACCAATAAACCTGTTATTTATCGTGGAACTCCTCAATGATTTGTTGCTATTGAAAAAATAAAATCCGAAATTCTAAAAGCTAGTGAAGAAGTTATTTTTCCTCAAGAATGAATAAAAAGAAGACTTCAGACAATGATTGAAAATAGACAAGATTGAACCATTTCAAGACAAAGATCATGAGGAGTGCCAATTATTGTTTTCTATGATGAAAATAAAAATCCTGTTTTAGATAAACCTGAATTATTTGATTATGTTATTAATTTAGTAAAACAATACGGAACCGATGTTTGATACGAAAAAGAAGTAGATGAGCTTCTTCCAGAAGAATACAGAAACTTGGGATGAACAAAAGAAAACGACATTATGGATGTTTGATTTGATTCAGGTTCTACATCAATTAGTGTAAAAGTAGATAAAACAGAGCTTCCTTTTGACTTGTACTTAGAAGGTTCTGATCAATACCGTGGTTGATTTAATTCATCATTAATTAATAGTTATATTTACTACAACAAAGCTCCTTATCGAAGGTTGTTATCGCATGGATTTATTGTGGATCAAAACGGAAACAAAATGTCTAAATCCAAAGGAAATGGAGTTAGTCCTTTAGATTTAATTAAAACATATGGAGCTGACATTTTGCGTCTTTGAGTAAGTAATAGTGAATATTTTAATGACGTTGTTTATTCAAAAGACATTTTTGAACAAAATGTAGAAATTTATAGAAAAATTAGAAATACAATTAAGTTTTTAATTACTAATTTAGAAGATTACAAACACAATCCAAATCTGCAACTAGAATCAGTTCATCAATATATTGATAATAAAATTAAAAAATTTAAAAACACAATTATTGATAATTACGATAACTTTAGATTTGTAAAAATTATTAAAGAAGCAAACAATTTTATTATTGATTTTTCAAACTTTTACTTATCAATAGCAAAAGATTCTTTATATACAGATAAACTCGATAATCCAAATCGTAGACAATTCCAATATAACTTATATAACTTATTAAATGTACTTACTATTTCCTTAGCTCCTATCTTACCAACAACAACAGAAGAAATTTATTCATATATAAAATCAGATAATAAAAAAGAATCAGTTCATTTAGAAACTTTCTTTAAAAAAGAAGCATTTGATGAAAAAATTGAGGAAAAATGGAAGGAATTTTTCACTGTTAAAGATCGAATCTATCAACTAATTGAACAAAAAATTAAAGAAGGAGTAATCAAAAGAACAAACGAAGCATTCATCCATATAAAAACAGATTCTGAGTTTATAAAATCATTAGATCTTAAAAGCTTATTAATGGTTGGAAAAGTTCACTTTGCTAACAAAGATAAAGTTGAACCATTTAATTCAGTTAAATGTTTACGTTGTTGAAATCATTTTGAAGCAAAATATATTAAAAAAGATGTTTGTCAAAGATGTTATTTGGTAATTAAGGATTTAATAAATGAAAATTAGTTCTGTAAAAATAAAGAATTTTGTTAAAACAATTTTAACTAGAGTTCCCAAAAAACGGATTCTATACAATGCAATCTTCTTATTTGTCTTTTTATTAATTTTATTGCTAATAGATCAGTTAACTAAAAATTTAATTTTTAAACACGAAGATTTTAATGAATATGCACCGGATGAAAAACTTGTAATTAATCACGGTTGAATTGGATTTAGACCATTGCTTCACAGAGGAGTAACTTCAGGACTAGCTAAGGTTTTTGGATTTACAATTATTCATATTTTTTCTTTTCTTTTGTTATTTATTCTAATCATTAGTGTCTTGCTTTCTAAAAATTACTTTTTTGCAGCTTTTATGATTATTTTACTAGCTGGAAATATTGGAAATGAATTAGATAGATTACTTTATCAAAATGGAGTTAAAGATATCATTTTCATTCCTTATCGTGACAAAGGAACCTTTAATTTTGCAGATATATTTATAATTTCAGGTCCTATTGGAATGGTGGTCATTATGGTATTTGAAATTTGTTGACCCACTGTGAATAAATGATATAAAAATCAAAAACACAAAACTTCAATTAATGAAGAAAACAAAAATCAAAATTAAAAAAATGTAGCAATTTGAGGTGATACCCTTTTCTTGAAAAAATTTTTGAGTGTTTTAATTAATTATAATTTGAAATGAATGTTTCCCTAAATTTAATGGGAGACATTCATTTTATTTTATCTTTAATTCGTTTGTAATTGTAATAATAAATATAATTTGCAATTGCTTTGTGAAATTGTTTAAAAGTTAAAAATTCTTTTTCGCGACAATAAAAACATTCTCTTTTTAATGTTCCAAAAAACGATTCAATAA
>NZ_KB911490.1 GCF_000383515.1 Mesomycoplasma hyorhinis ATCC 17981 | reverse complement strand
TTCACAAAGCAATTGCAAATTATATTTATTATTACAATCACAAACGAACTGAAGATAGAATAAAATGAATGTCTCCCATTAAATTTAGGGAAACATTCATTTCAAATTATAATTAATTTAATTATTTAAAATTTTATTAAGAAAAGGGTATCACCTCATTTTTTGGGCTCATTATTTTAAAAACTTAACTAAATTTTAAAAGTAAATACTAAGTTAAAATTAAAAAATCCTTCAAAAATGAAGGATTTTGGACTGTTATTTCGTTATATTTTTTAGAATATCAACTATATCGTATGAAGGAAATAAAGTAATATTTTGATTTTTTGGTATAAAAAAATAGTTATAATCTGTCCTGTATGGCCTACAAAATCTTTTACATCTCTTGAGTGTTTACCATTATTTCACTCTGTATCAATAATATATAATTTTTTTGTTTTTTTAATAAATTTAAAAAACGGTTTCAGCCTTCAACCACCACCACCATATCTAGAATATGAAAAACCTTTGTAATAAGATTTTAATATGTATATATCATTACTAGAAAAAACCTCTTCCATTGTCACTTGTCAAAAGTATCTGAAATATATTTATTTAATGTTGGTATCACTTTGATTTTTCTAATTTTTTTATATATTGGGAATTTTTTATAACCATAACTTCGTTATAAAAAAAAGGAATTTTCAACTTTGAATTCTTTTCCTCTTCTTGTTTCAACAAATTAATTTCTTCGGAAGTCAGATAGCCTCGATCAAAGATTTTATCACTATAATTTGACAGTCAGTAAGTTTTGGATTTAAACATTTTTAAATATTGATTTCATTGTTCACTTCGGATGTCTAAAAAATTCTTATCAAAATAATAAATTTTTTCATTTAAATTTTCTTTATTTTTAAGAATTTCTATTTTATTATCCAATACATCTTTGTTTTTATTTTTATCATTAGAAACATTATTATTACAAGAAATTAAAGTAAAAGTAGAAGAAATTAATGTTAAAGAAAAAATATTATTTTATTGTATTTTCTAATTTTAACTATTATTTAAATTTAACACCTTTTTATTGTATAAGTAACTGCTCAAATATCTTTTATATAATTATATAATTTTCAAATAATGTACTTCAATTTTTTTTATAAAAATTATATAAGTATTCGAGTCTGTGATTTGAACTTTTCATATTTTTTTGTTTTTTTGTTTAAAAAACTTCCAAAAAGAAGGAAAAATAGATGGATTAATTTTTCTTGATACTTTAAAGAATTAAATATAAGTAAATATAGTAAAATATTATCAAATTAATTTTTAGGAGAAGATATGGAAACATTTGAATCAGTTGTTATAGATAAAATTGGTTTTCACGCAAGACCAGCTTCCAAAATAGCTTCAATAGCTTCTAAATTTAAATCAGATATTAAAATTATTTCTGGTGGAAAACAAGGAAATTTAAAGTCAATTATGAATATAATGGCTTTAGGTATTAAACATAGTGCAATCTTTCAATTAGAAATTGAAGGAGAAGATGAAAAAGAAGCAAAAGAAGCAATTGTTCAAGCAATGATAGATAACGAATTAATTTATAAAATATAGAATTATGAAGAAAAAAGAAGAACTTTCACATTTAACTGAACTTCAATATGAAGTAACTCAGAATAGCAAAACTGAAAAACCTTTTGAAAATGAATATTACAATAATTATAAAGAAGGACTTTATGTTGATATAGTTGATGGAACACCTTTGTTTTTGTCAATTCATAAATACGATTCAGAATCTGGTTGACCAGCTTTTACAACACCTATTGATTTAGAAGACATAGTTGAATTAGACGATTATTCTTATAAATTTGCTAAAAGAACAGAAGTTCGTTCTAAAAAAGCAAATTCACATTTGGGACATGTTTTTGATGATGGTCCAAAAGAATTTGGTGGTAAAAGATATTGTATTAATTCCTCTTCATTAAGGTTTATTCCCAAAAGTGATATGGAAAAAGAAGGTTATTCAGAATATTTAAAATATTTTAAATAATAAAAAACAGAGTTTAAACTCTGTTTTTTATTATTGATTTATTAAATTTAAGATTTTGTTTTTCTTTTATAGTTTTTTTTATGATTATTCATTTTTTTAGAAAATTTATTGTTTCTTTTTTCAGATAGATATTTGTAAAGAATTAAGGTAGGAATAATTAATAAAATAGAAATAATTATAATAAGTACTCTGAGTCAAGTATAACCTTGATTAGTAAGGGGATAAGTACACATTATCATTCAAAAAGATAACGCTAATACTGAATTATAAAAAGGAAATGAAAATTTTGTCATTCTTAAATAGTAGAACAAAACAGATAAAAGAGTTATGGCTAATCAATAGACAAACCCTATTGAAAAAAATACTCCAAAACTTATACTAGGAACTAGTTCTTTAGTTACATTATCATATTTAACATGTATTTCAGGAGATAAAAGTAAAAAAATCAAGAGAAAAGGAATAATAACTAATAAAAATGAAAAAATTCCATCAGGTATTTTTGTTATTTTTTTATTCATTATTTTCGATTTTTGCTTTTATAAATTTAATAAGGTCTTCAAAGTTTAAAGTATTAGAATTTTGTTGCCCATATTCTCTGTAGGTAATATTTTTGTTTTCTACTTCTTGATCACCAACGATAATTTGAAACTTGGTTTTTTGCATTTGAGCTTCTCTAATTTTTTTGTTTATTCTTTCATTTCTATCATCAACTGTTACATTAAAATTAAGCTCTTCTAATTTTTTAGCAATTTCAAGTGCAAAATCAGAGTGTTTGGAATTTTCAATAGGAATTACTACAAATTGTTTTGGACTTAATCAAAAAGGTAAAATTCCTTTTGTTTGTTCTAATAAAATAGAAACAAAACGTTCATAAGTTCCAATTAAACCTCTATGAATTAAAATCGGAGTCTCTTTTGCATTATCTTGGTTTATAAAAGAAATATCGAATTTTTTAGGTAGTAAAAAATCAAGTTGTAAAGTTGAAATTGTAATTTCATGATTTAAAACTGTTTTGATTTGAAAGTCAATTTTTGGTCCATAAAAAGCAGCTTCACCAATTTTTTCTTGATATTCAACACCAAGTTCTTTTAAAACCTTTTCAAGATCTGATTCAGCTTGGTTCCACATTTGATCATCATCAAAAAATTTTTCTTTATTTTCTGGATCTCTTTTTGAAAAAGAAACATAATTTACTTCAATTTTGAAGAATTTTAACACTTCGGAAATCATTTGGTACAGATGTTTAAATTCATCTACAATTTGAGTTTTAGCTACAAAAATATGTCCTTCAGTTAGCAACATAGATCTAACTCTTTCAAGACCAGTTAAAGCACCTGATTTTTCATAACGATATAGTCTTGATTGTTCTGAAATTCTATAAGGAAGCTCACGATAGCTTTTTTTGAAAGTGTCAAACAAAATAATGTGGTGAGGGCATGTCATTGGTCTAGGAATTAGATTTTCACCTTCTACTACTAAAGCACCAAACATATCTTCTTTATAATGCGTGAAATGACCTGAGATTTCGTATAATTTTTGTTCTCCAAAGTGTGGAGTAAACACTTCTTTAAATCCATATTTTTTGTCATAAAACAAGATTTTTTCCTTGATTTTATTAACAATTTTCATTCCATCTTCTAATCAAATAGGAAAACCTTGACCAAATAACTTATTAAAGGTAAAAAGTTTTAATTCTTTACCTAATTTTCTATGATCACGTTCTTTTCTTTCTTGTAATATGTGTAGAAATTCTTCTAATTCTTCTTTTGTATCTCAAGCAGTTCCGTAAATACGAGTTAATTGTTCATTTTCTACTTTTCCTCTTCAGTATGCACCAGCAATACTAAGGAGTTTAAAATGCTTGATTTGCTTCATATTTTCTATATGTCCACCAGCACAAAGATCTTCAAAAAGATATTCATTTTTAGTTGGATTTACTATAGAAAAGAAGGTTATTTTTCTATTTTCGGAAGTAAATTGATCTAATAATTCTTTTTTGAAAATTTGTTTGGAAAAATCAATTTGTGTTCCTAGAGTTTGCTTCATAACAAAGTTATTATTAGCAAGTTTTTGCATCATTTTTTCAATTTTTATCAAATCATGTTCAGATAAAGGATTTACAAATTTAAAATCATAATAAAAGCCTTCATCAGTAGCAGGCCCAAATCCTAGTTGAACATCTGGAAATAGTTTGATTACAGCAAGTGCTAATAGATGCGAAGCACTATGATTTAGTTCTTTATTGATGTTCTTCATTTTATAAACCTATTTTTTGTTTAATAAATTTTAGGTGTTCAGAAGCTACAGCTTTAGCTCTTTCTTTACCTAATTGACTATATTTTTCTATATTATCTTTAACTTTCTTGTATTCACTTTGTATGTGAATTAAAAATTCTTTAACTATTAAACCAACTTCATGTTTGAGATCTTTGTAGTTTTTATCTTTAAAAAATTCCAAAGTTTTTTCCATTTCTCATTCTTTTAGTGAAGAAAAAATTGTAAGTAAGTTTTTAACACCTGGTTTATCATCACTTAAATAAATTTTATTTTCTGAATCAGTGATAGCTTTTTGAATTTTTTTGTAAGCTAATTCTGGATCATCAAGTAAAAAAATGGCTGAATTAGGTTGCTGAGTTGATTTAGACATTTTTTTAGTAGGATTAGTTAAAGACATAATTTTACCTCCAATTTTTGGAGTCATAATTTCAACTTCTTTAAATTTTGTTTTATATTTATTATTTAGTTTCAAAGCTAAATTTCTTGTTAATTCGATATGTTGTTTTTGATCTATTCCGACAGGAACAAAATCAGGATTATAAAGTAAAATATCAGCTGCCATTAGTGTTGGATAGGTAAGTAAACCAGTTGGAATTGTTTCAGTTCCGTTATCAGTTTTAATTTTACTTTTATCTTTGAATTGCGTCATTCTAGATAGTTCACCTATAGACGTGTGAGTTTGCATAATTCATGCTAATTCAGAATGTTCTGCAACATCAGATTGATAAAATATTATAGATTTTTCTGAATTGATTCCACAAGCCAAATAAAATGCAAAAATATCTTTTTTATTTTCTCTAAGCTCTTCTGGTTTAATATCAACTGTGAGAGCGTGTAAATCTGCTACAAAAATATAGGATTCATATTCTTCTTGCATTTTGACCATTGTTTTAATAGAACCTAAATAATTACCTAAAGTAAGTTTTCCTGTGGCAGTAACTCCGCTCACAATTCTATTTTTCATAATTTATTATTTTAGCATAAAAGGTATAATTTAAGATAAAAAGGTTTATTATGAGAAAAGCATCAAAATTTATTTATTATTTTTTAAAAATTATTACTTTTAATCAAATTACAAAATATTGGGCAAAAAAATACAACAAAGTCAACACAACTTTTATTACTTCCGATAAGATACCTTTTAGTTTGGAAGATTTGATAAATTTGCTAGGCAAAGATAATGTTGCAAACATAAACAATACACTTTCTAGAGTACAAATAACTTTGAATAATTCCAAAAATTTAGATCTTAATAAAATTAAAGAATTAAACGGAATTTCAGGCGTGGTTTTAAGTCAAAACACTTTAAACTTGATTGTTGGAAATAATGCATCTACAATAGCTCTTCAATTAAAAGAAAAGGTTTTAAACAATGGATAATTCAAATTGAAACAAAAAACAAGATTCAGATAATTATCAACGCTTATTAGATAATTTGATTGATATTAAGCGAAATGATAGTTGTTTGTTTGCTAAAGTTGATAATTCAGATTTTATTGATTTAGTTGATTTTTTATCCAAACAAGATAGAAGAAAAATATCTGTTCAACCAACTTTTGCAATTTATTTATCCAATGACTCTCTTCAGAAAAAGAAGGAAAAAATTGAAAAAGCTCTTTCAGCAGATGAAATTTATGAACTAGCTGAAGAGTATCGGACAGAGGTAGAAAAAAAGTTTTCTAAAGCGCTAAATCAAGATTTTGAAGAAGCTAAAAAAGATGTTGTTGATTTTTTTGAAAAAGAAATTCAAAAATCTGCAATTAAGTGAAAAAAATATATTAGAAAAGCAAATTCAATCAATGCTGAAAGAAACATTTGACCAGTTCATATTGGTTTTTGTTACATTAGCGTTAAAACCGATACTAAAACAATATTCGCACCTTTGTTTTTTAAAGAAGTAAATATTGAATTAAGACAATCACTTCCAATTTTGACATCTAATGGAGAAATTAAAGTAAATCAAAAACTACAAATTTTTCTCAAATCACAAGAACTTAATAATTTTGAGTTAGATTTTGATTTTTCACAAGCAACAATAGCTGAACTTGAAGAACAAATAAAGTATTTGTGACCTGATTACCAGATTCCTGACTTTGATGACAAAATTGACAAAAGTGCAATGAATGACATTAGAAATCAAAAAATTATTTTTCATTCTGGAATTGTTTTGGGTTTTTTCGAACCTTCAGGTGGTTATCTTAGACGTTCATTGGAAAATATAATTAATTACGATGATCCACGATCTATTATTAAAGTAGAATTTAATAAAAATGTTTACAAAAGAAACATCGAAAAAGCAATTTTTGAAGATGAATTAAATGCTTTTTTCAAAATAAATCACACTAATTTTTCACAAGATTGAGCACATGTTTCAGCTATATTACATAATACAATTATTTGAGGTCCTCCAGGAACAGGAAAATCTCAAGTAATAGCCAATATTCTTTCAAATATTTTAATTATTAATCGTTCTGCTCTTGTAGTTTCACAAAAAAAAGCAGCTTTAGAAGTTTTTAAAAACAGATTGGGTAAATTATCTTTGTTGTGTTTATTTTTACTAAATGACAAAAATATGGATAAAACTCAGTTTTATAAACCAATGGAAGAGTTAATTAACTATCTTGAAAATTTTCAAGAAGCTCATCCGATTAATTCATTAGAGATTGTAAATCAAAGTGATAAAACTTATTTAACACTTTTAAATAACATTTTTACTTCTAATTTTGAAGCTGCTATTTTTGTTTATAAAGAAATTAGAAAATCAATGCCAGAATTTAATGAAGAAGCAGTTGTACAGCTTTTTAAATTATCAAAAGATATAAAATTAAATCCAAGAATTTCACCAACCAAAAAATCTAAATTAGTTCAAAATATTATTGAATCACAAACAAATAAAAAGCTTACTTTTTTTCAAAAACTAATTTTGTCCAAACAAAGAGTTGCTTGACACGATGCTGATATAATCTTGACACATTTGAGTAAATACGATGGTGAATTAGATAATATTTTGCCCCATTTAGATAGGCTAAAACCTGAAGATATTTTTAATATTCATAGTTTTTTAACCTTCAAAAAAGAAGCAAAACAACAAGTAAACACACCAGAAGAAATTTTCCAATGACAGGTTAAAAAAATTTATAATAAACTAAATGATTATATTCAAGATAATTTCACAACTTATAAAAAATTTGCAAAAGAAATTAGAACTAAAACAAGAGATCCATACAAATTTTTTCTAAAATACAGTGAAGTAATCAAAGTTATTTATTCAGTAATTATTACTACACCTTCAACAGATCTTTCTATGTATGAAAAAGAAGAATTTAATTACGCAATAATTGACGAAGCTTCACAAATGTTTTTAGAAGAAGCTTTACCAATCTTATATCTTGCACAAATTAAAGTTTTTGCAGGTGATAAAGAACAAATGCAACCAACTAGGTGATTTGCTTCTAGTTATGGGGAATATATTGAAGATGAGGATGAAACTTTAAATATTAGTTCAATTTTAGATCACGCTGTTAGTGAAGGAGTATATCAAAATCTTTTAGATAAAAATTATAGATCACAACATGCTGCACTAATGACTTTTAATTCCAAAGAATTTTACAATTCACAACTTGATATCATTAATCAATTTGGTTCTAAATTTTTAAATTGTATTGAAGTTTTTAATCTAGATGGAGCTTGAATTAATGGGCAAAATTTAGTTGAAGCTGATTTTGTAATCAAAAAAACTTTAGAAAATCTAAACAAATATAACAAAATAATCTTATTAACTTTTAATGCTCAACAACAAAAAACAATTGAAGATATTATTTTTAAAGAATATCCTGAACTAGATGAAGCAATAACACAAGAAAAAGTTTTAGTAAAAAATCTTGAAAACATTCAAGGAGATGAAGCTGATTTACTAATAATTTCAGTTGCTTATGATAAAAATACAGGTTGACATTCAACTTATGTTTCTAAAAAAGGTGGAAAAAATGCTTTAAATGTTGCAACCTCAAGAGCTCGTGAAAAAATTGTTGTTGTTAAATCGGTAAAATCTGAAGATATTCAAAGTGGAGCACAAAGTGAAGATATTGCAGTTTTCAAAAGATGATTAAACTTTTTAGATTTAACTCATGAAGAACAAATCAATTATGCTTCACAAGAGGATAAAAAATTAAATTTTATTACAAATTCACAAGATAAATTCTTAGATTTCAAACAAGAAATTATTCAAGTAATTTCTAAAAAAATTGCTGATATACAAATCGTAAATAATTATTCAATAGGTACAATAAAATTCGATTTTGCTTTATTTAAGAAGCAAAAAATGGTTTTAGGTATTATTGTAGATAACTTGCAATATTACGGAGATATATTAAAATATTCAAAGTTTTTTGATATGGTTAAATTTATTGAGTTTAAAGGCTTTCCTCTATGTGTGATTAACTTTTTAGAATGAAAACTTCAGCCTGTTAAAGTGCTTGATAAAATACAAGAGTTAATATATGCTAAAAATAATTTATAAAAAAGCTTTATAATTAAAGACAATTAACAAATCAAGGAGAAAAATGAAAATTATTAATTTTGCAGAGACACAAGTAACTCAAAATGTAGTTAATGAAGCAGGTGGTGTTTCTCTGGGTGGGTGAATTGGAATAGTTTTTGCAGTTGGAATCATTCTATTCATTACTGGTGGAATCATTGCGTTATTTGTTTCTAGAAGAATGTTTGAAAAACAAATTAAAAACAATCCGCCAATTAATGAAAAAATGATAAAAGCAATGTATATGCAAATGGGTAAAAAACCATCAGAATCACAAATTAAAGCTGTTATGCGTTCAGTAAAAAATGCTAAATAGTAAAAACAGGAAAAAAATGAAAACAAAAACAGTAATTTTAATGGTAATTGACGGTCTAGGACTAAGAAAAGAAACTCAAGGAAATGGTTTTGCTTTAGCTCACACACCAGTTTTTGATAACTTATTTAAACAATATCCTTATTCAATTATTCAAGCTTCAGGAGAATTTGTAGGATTACCTGAAGGACAAATGGGAAACAGTGAAGTAGGACATTTAAACATCGGTGCAGGCTTTGTTGTTCACACAGGGATTTCTTTGATAAATAAAGCAATTAAAGAAAAAACTTTTGCTTCAAATCCAAAATTTATTAAAGCTTTTGACAATAGTAAAAAAACAAATACTCCTTTACAAATCATTGGATTATTATCTCCAGGTGGTGTTCATTCATCAGAAACTCATTTGTTTGAATTATTAAAAGCTGCACAAGCCTATGGTGTAAAACAAGTAGTAGTTCACATTATTGGTGATGGTAGAGATGTTGCACCTAAATCTATTTTAAAATCTATTGAGAAATTAGAAACACTTTTGGCTCAATTTGAAAATTATACAATCGGTTCAATAGCAGGAAGATTTTATACAATGGATAGAGACCAAATGTTTGATCGAGTTCAATTAGGTTTTGATGCTATTTTAGGTAAATCAAATGTTAGTTTTAGTGATGTTAGTGAATATATAAATCAACAATATGAAGAAAATATTACAGATGAATTTTTTGTTCCAGCAATTAATAAAAACCTTGATTTTTCTTCATTTTTAAAGGATAATCAATCTATAATTTTTTTCAACTTTAGACCAGATAGAACAAGACAACTAACTCATTTAATTTTGGATTCTTCATTGTATACTTACAAATCAGAATACAAAGTTAAAGTTAATGTTTTTGTTTCTATGATGAAATATGAAGGACTTGCAACAGATATAGCTTTTGAAGAAGTTGAAGTTAAAAAGCCTTTAGGAAAGGTCATTTCTGAGCATAATTTAACTCAGTTAAGACTTGCAGAAACTCAAAAATATGCACATGTTACTTTCTTTATGGATGGTGGTTTTGATATAGAATTACCAAAATCAGATAGAATATTAGTTGATTCATTAAAAGTAGCTTCTTATGCAAATGCTCCTCAAATGTCAGCAAAAGAAATTACAGATGCTTTATTAGCAAATGCTCATAAATATAATCTTGTAATTATGAATTTTGCAAATCCAGATATGGTAGGTCATACAGGAGATTTGCAAGCTACAATTAAAGCAGTTGAAGTATTAGATCAACAAATTGGTAGAATTAAAGATTGAGTAGAATCAAATGATGCAACTTTGTTTATCACAGCTGATCACGGAAATGCTGAACTAACAGAGGATGAAAATCACCAACCTTCTACAAAACATACAACTTTCCCAGTTATGCTAATTACAACTGATAAATCATTAAAGTTAAAAGATGGTAAATTAGCTAACATAGCTCCTACCATTTTAGATTATTTAGAGATTGAAAAACCTTTAGAAATGAACGAAGAATCTCTAATAATCAAGTAAATTTTAATTATATGTAGAAAGAGGAAAAAATTATTTTTCCATATACAGCAGATAACTTTAATAACAATTTAAATGTTGCTATTTTAGTTAATTTAATAATTTTTATTTTAATAATTTTAGTTGTTCCTATATTTTTGATTTTAATTATTGCAGTAGTTAAGCCAAGAATTAAAAAAATCACCAACACTTATCTTTATTCTTTAAGTGCTGGACTTTTGCTCATTGTAGCAACAGCAGGTCTTTTGCGTGAAGCTTATGAGAATGCTGAAAAATTTACATTTCAACAAGCTATTCAAACAGGTAAGTTATTTTGAGCAGAAAATAGTCAGTTTTGAGTAGCTCTTTTAGTTGGTTCAGGTGCTATTTTGGGTGTGTTTACTATTTTTATTGTTCGTTTTTTCTTTGTTAAGAAATTCAACAACGAAACACATTCCAATCATAAGGAACACAATCATGATGATCACATTATAAATTTTAAAGATATTGATAATCCAAAAGCAGCTTGATTAGCTATTATTTTACTTCTTTCACATAGAACAATAGATGGATTTATTTTGGGTTCTATTGTTTCTAAAATCAGTATTGGACAAAAGCTTAATTATGGTTTAATCATAACTTTTGTTGCTCACATTTTAATCGAGATTTTAATTATTTATTACAGACAAATTCAATATGGTGAAAAAGTTTGAAAAGCCGTTGTTTATAATTTATTAACTACTGTTTTATTAATTCCAATTATCACAATTGGTGCTTTTATAAATAGATTTTTAGAACAAGCAGGTTGAATTTTACCAATTGTAAATGCATCCGGTGGAGCAATTTTATCTTTTGTGGTTATTGTTGAATTAGTGCCAGAATTTATTCATTTAAGATCCGGTGCAAAAAAACAATGATATTTCACATTGATTTGATTTGTATGTGGAATCATAATAGCATCTATCTTACTTTCTTTCCACGCTCATAGTACAGATCTACCCAATTCAGACTTTAATGCACCTATAAAACTCCCTACATAGTTATTTTTTTAAAATAGCTAAATTGAAATAACTATCTTCTAAGGTATAAATTAATTTTTCTGGTTTGATTACAATTCTATATTTTGTTTTCATATCGCTTTTATAAGTGATTTTTTCAACATTAGATTTTAAAGAATTAGAAAAAGCAACTTTTTCTCACTGTCCAATAAATTTTTCAAGATATATATCAAATGCTTCATTTCGAACAAAAATATCCTTGAAAATGTTTTCCGAAACATTCTTACCGCTAAAAAGAGTTTCTCAAAAATTTATTTGAATTTTGAAAGGTATAGCAATTATTTTTCAAATATTAAAATATCTTGGATCAGGATCAAAAGAAAAATTAATTTTTACAAACAAGATACTAGCTTGGATTTGCTGATCTTTATCTAATTCAAATTCATAAATAAAATCTTTACTTTTTTTATTAGAAATAATTTCTGGATTATTTTCATCTTTGTTTAGAATTTCTCAAGCTCCTGAAAAATTAAATTTACCTAAACCTAATTGTGTATCAAAACCATTAAAAGAAATATTTCTTTTTTCAAATTGCTTTGCACTTGCATAAATCGCATTAAGAATTTTCAAGTTTTTATTAATGTAACTTTGTTTAGTTTCTGCTAACATATTTAACTTAGAAGCAAGTGCAGCAAATACAGTTGCTGAAAGTTTTGGATCATAACTAGTTTCAATTTTTTCTTCTTTTTTGAAGGATATTTTTGGGATAAAGATGTTGGGTTGGATTATGCCATTGTTATTATTACTAAAATTAGTTTTGTATAAATTCTGTGTTTGGCCAGGTAAAAATTTATCATTTTTATAAGAGCCATAAGTTCCAACTAACACAATATTATTAGTATCTCAAGCTAGTTTTGAATTAGCATCTTTGTTAAAAATATTAATTAAACCTTTTGTATAAAACAAATAAGTTAAAAAATTATTTTGAAGATTTGCTGGTGAATCAACATCTGAAAAAAACGGAACATCATTGTATAAATGAAGCACAAATTTTGTGGTTTTGGGATTGATTTCATCTAAAATCTTAAATCATTCATCAGATGTGGCAAATTCTTTAACTTCAACAATGGATTTAGGAGAAATTTTAGTAATGACCTTAATATGCTCTGATAAACCATTATTAGTTCATTGCTCATCTTTGTATTTTAAAATTACAATTTTATTTTCATCTAAAGCTTTATATTTATCTAAATCTTCTAAAAAATTAACTTCTTCATATAAAGAAGCGTAATTTACTTCATATTCAGCCTCCTCTTTTTTTACAGCTGCAGACATTCCAAGAATTCAAGTACTTGATAATAGTGCAAAAATTGGAACAATTCTTGTTAAAAACCTCTTAATTTTTATTTTCATACCCTTTTTTTCTTTTTTTTAAATATTTTTTCTAAAAATGAAAAAAATTAGGAAAAGTTGAAGAAAAAAACAAAAATTCAAGTAAAATAAAAAACAAATTAAGGTTAAATATGACAAAAGAAACTATTTTACTTAAACTTTCAGGAGAAAGTTTAGCTAATAAAGAAAAATCACTTGCTATAGATTATGAATTAGTCAAAAATGTAGCATCTCAATTAAAACAAGTTGTTAAATTAGGTTATAGAATTTTAATAGTTGTAGGCGGAGGAAATTTCTGAAGAGGAACTTCTGCTGAAAAAAACGGAATAATGCGAACAAAAGCTGATTACATTGGAATGTTGGCAACTTTAATGAACGGTTTAGCTTTAGAATCTGGCTTTAAAAAAGAAGGATTAAAAACTAGAGTTCTTTCTTCAATTGACATAGATTCAAGAGTGTGTGAATATTATGTTGCAGAAAAAGCAAAAAAATATTTAGATCAAGGAAATATAATTATTTTTGTTGGTGGAACAGGAAGACCTTATTTCACAACTGATAGTGCTTCTACATTGTTCGCTGCTGAAATGGGAGCTCGTAAAATTTTAGTTGGTAAAAACAAAGTTGCAGGAGTTTATGATGCTGATCCAAAAACACATCCAAATGCAAAACATTTTGAAACCCTCACTTATCATAATGCAATTGAGAAAAATTTAAAAGTTATGGATTCCACAGCTTTTACAATGGCTCAAGATAATGATTTAGAACTATTAATTTTTGATATCAAAGAAGAACATTCAATAGTTAAAGTAATTAATGGAAACATAAAACACACAAAGGTAGTAAAATAATAATATGGAAACAAAATTAGAACTTAAAGATTTTATAGAAATAATAAATTCAAAATCAAATCACATTTTTCAAAAATTAGAAAGAAATTTATCAAAAATTAATATCGGAAGAGCTAATCCACAACTAGTTTCTTATTTAAAAGTTGAATATTATGACTCTTTAACTCCAATTGGTGAAATTGCTGCTATTAGTGTTCCATCTCCTCAACAACTTCTTATCAAACCATATGATCAAAATGTAACTAAAAAAATAGCCTCAACAATTGTAGCTCACAAATTAGATGTACAAATCCAAAACGAAGGACATCAAGTAAGATTGATTCTTCCTGAGTTAACTACACAAAAGAGACAAGAATTAGTTAAAAGCATTAAAAAATTTGATGAAGAAGCAAAAGTTGAAATTAGACAAGTAAGACAAGAAGTAAATAAATTGGTGAAAAAAGAAGAATATAGTGAAGACGAGGAAAGAAGAATTCTTATCGAACTTCAAAAACAAATTGATAAAAAAATTCAAGAAGTTGATAAAGTACTTTCAGAAAAATCAGCCAATTTAATGAGTTTTTAAAATTATGCTTTCATTATTTAAAACTGACAAAAGTCAAAAAATAATAAAAAAATCATCAATAGCAATATTGATAGTTTTTTTTATTTTACCCATTATTTTTATCACTTATTACGCAGGATTACCTGGTAGAATTATTGGATTTATAATTTATTTTTCTATTTTTTCTTACGGAGCTTATGAGATTTTTGCAAAATTAAATAAAAATGTAGTTATTAATTTACTTGTTCTGATTAATATTTTTTGTATTTTTATTCTTCCTTTTAATGAGTTTAGATTTAGTATAGAAACTGGGGATGTGTCTTTAAATTCCTTCATTTTAATACATTATAAAAGTTGAGAAAATTACTTAATTAGTTTTGGTTTAGTGTTAGTTTGTGCTTTATTTGAACCTATAGAATGAAGGCAAAGAACAAGAAATTTTATTATTAGATTAGTTTTTTCTTATTTGATAGGAACATTCGCAAAATTTTTATTTTTTATTAATATAAATAAAATTGAATTATTGGTAGTTTTAGGTTTAATTGCTTCATTTTATGATGTTTTTGGTTATTTTTTTGGTTCTTGATTAGGAAGAAAATGAATCAAAAAAGGATTTAGTAAAATCTCACCAAATAAAAGCTGAGAAGGAGTATTTTTTGGATTTTTATTTTCTGCTACTTTTGTTGCTTTAGCCTTTTATTTTATTCCTTATTTTTCAATAAATTACTCAGGTGTTCAATTAAGTATTTTAATTGGAGTTTCTTTCTTTGCTTTACCAATAGCAGCGATACTAGGTGATTTACTATTTTCCTTCATAAAAAGAAGCCTAAATATCAAAGATTTCTCTACTTTAATTAAGAGTCATGGAGGAGTTTTTGATCGTTTTGATTCAACCTTTTTAGTTGTAATAATTTTTTCAATAATTTCGCCAATAATTTCCCTTTTCTAATTTTAGAAAATTGATAAAATGAGTAAACTATGAACGATAACCAATCTTTTATCTCTTTTTGCAAGAATATTAATTATGTCATTCCAAGCTATTTACTTGAAACCCAAGCTAGTTTAGAAGAAATAATCACAAAGGATTCAAAAAAATATATTTTAAAAATAAAAAGTTTGAATATGTTCAAATTCCAAGATTTTATTAATTTTCAGCAAAAAATTCAGCAATCTTTTTTTCAAAAATTTAATTATAAAATTCTTTTTGAATACGAACAACAATATTGTGAAAAAGAAGAATTTTTAAAATATATTAATTTTATTTATCTTACTTTGTACAAAAAAGAAGACTTTTTTAATCAATTTCGTTTACAAAATAAAGCACGTGAATTTTGATTTTATTTTATGGATGAAGAAATTGCCAAAGATTTAGAAGCAAAAAAGGATAAAATACTTTCTTTATTAAAAAGATTCGGTTTATCTTTTATCGATATCAATTTTGTAGTAGATTACGAAAACATTAAAAAACAAGCTTTAGCTTTTCAAGAGTTCTTAACCAACCAAAAAGAAGAAAATCTTAAACAAGCTCAAAAAGAAGCACAACAACAAGTCAAACCTTTAAAAACATTTAGCAGAACAAAATTTTCTAAATCAAAAAAATATGTTCCCTTAAAACTTAAAGAAGTTAGAACAGCAAATGAACAATTCATTGCTATTCAAGGTCAAATTTACAAACTTGAGGACAAAGTTACCAAAAATAAAAATGTTTTAAGAATGATAAATATTAGTGATTATGAAGAAGCAATAATTATTAATCACTTTTGCAATCCAGAGAATTTTTTGGATTTAAAAATAGGTGATTTTATTCATGTATATGGAGAAATTACTAAAGATTTTTACACAAGAGATATTATTGTTAAATCCGATAAGATAGAAAAAATTGATAATTTTTTCCCTATCAGAGTTGATGAAGCAAATACAAAAAGAGTTGAACTATTTGCAAGAACCAAAATGTCAACAATGGATGGAGTTACGAACGCTCAAGATTATGTGAAAATAGCAAAATTATTAGGACATAGTGCTATTGGAATTTCTGATCTCGAATCTGTTCAAGCTTTTCCTGATTTTTATTTTGCTTGTAAAAATGCAAAAATTAAAGCTATTTATGGTTCAACTTTTTCTACTACTCATTCAAAAATTTTTAAAGTTTTAAATCTTAGACAAAATCAAGATTTAGAACATGCAAGATATGTTGTTTTTGACTTAGAAACTACAGGCCTTTCACCTAAATTTAATGAATTAATTGAATTTGGTGCTGTTGTTTGACAAAATGGACAAATTTTAGAAAAGCATGAATTTTTGATAAAACCTAAAGAAAAAATTCCTTCATATATTAGCGACTTAACTGGAATTACAAATCAAATGATAGAAAATGAAGCAATTTCAGTTGAAGAAGCAGCTATCAAAATCAAGCAAATTTTTCAAAATAGTATTTTAGTAGCACATAACGCAAGATTTGATTATGGATGTTTAGTTGAGTTTTTTAAAGAACTTGAATTATATGAACTTGAACAACCAGTAATTGATACTTTAGAAGTTAGTAGGTTTTTAGCCCCTACACAAAAAAGACATAATCTTAAAGAATTGGCAAAAAATGCTTCAATTCATTATGATGAAACCGAATCGCATAGAGGGGGTTATGATGCTGAGGTTTTAGCAAAAGTATGAGATCAGTTTTTAATTAAATTAATAGAAAAAAACATTAAGGATTTAAATAGTTTGAATCAAGTTGGTTCAAATATTTTGGATTTTAAAAGAAGAGGTCTTTTTTCTAAAGAAATTAGAGTTATTGTTAAAAATCAACAAGGATTAAAAGAACTTTTCAAACTAGTTAGCTTGTCAAATACAGATAATTTTCTTTCTAAACCGCTTCTTTTTTATGACAAAATTCTACCTTCAAACAATTTATTATGAGGAACTAGTGGTTTAGATTCACAATTAATGGAAATTCTTTTTTATAATCATCACAATGATTTAGAAACATTTATTAAAAAATTTGACTTTATAGAAATTCCAACTCCTTCTTCTTTTATTCACCTTATTAAAAGAAATAAAATAAAAAAAGAAGACATTATCAAAGGATTAAAATTAGTTATTGAACTAGCTAGAAAACACAAAAAACTTATTGTTGCTTCTTCAGAGCCAAGATATATTAATAAAGAAGACAAAATTTTTCATTTGGTTTACATTTATGCAAAAGGTGTTGGAGGAAAACCTCATAATCTTTTCGGTGGTGATACAGATAAAAAAGAAGATCACATTTTTCCTACAAAATATTTTATGACAACACAAGAATTAAAAGCTGAGTTTGCATTTTTAGAAGATCAAGATTTAATTGATGAAATTGTAGTAAGAAATCCAAACAAAATAGCTGATTTAGTAGAACAAGTACAAGTAATTAAAGACAAACTTTATCCACCAAAATTTGATGATTCTGCTTCAAAAATAAAGCATTTAGTCTATCAAAAAGCACACGAAAAATATGGAGAAAATCTTCCAGATCAAATAGCTTTACGAATCGAAAAAGAACTAAATCCAATTATTGACAATGGATACGATGTTGTTTATTGAATTTCAAAAGAATTAGTGGATAAAGCTAAATCAGAAGGTCAAAAAGTTGGCTCTCGTGGTTCAGTTGGTTCTTCTGTCGTTGCTTATTTAATCGGGATAACAGAAGTAAATCCACTTGAGCCGCACTATGTTTGCAATCAGTGCAAAAATGTAAAATTTTCAACTGATTCAAATGTGTTATCTGGCTTTGATTTAAAAGACAAAAAGTGTAAAACTTGCAACATTTTATATGATAAAGATGGTCAAAACATTCCTTTTGAAACTTTTTTAGGATTCAAAGCTGATAAAGTACCAGATATTGATTTAAATTTTGCTGGAGACTTTCAAGTTCAAACACATAATTACATTAGAGAATTATTTGGAGAAAAATTTACTTTTAGAGCTGGAACAATTTTAGGTTATGCAGAAAAATCAGCTTTTTCATTAGCGAAAAAACTAAATGAAATTCAAACACGATTGTATTTAAATGAACATCCAAATGAATATGAATTTTCAATGTATTCAAACACTTTTTTAGATTTTTTAGCTACAAAAACAAGTGGAGTTAAAAAAACTACAGGACAACATCCAGGTGGAATTATTGTTATTCCAAATGATTTAGAAATTGAAGAATTCACACCTATTAACTTTCCAGCTAATGATGATAATTCAGATTGAAAAACTACTCATTTTGACTTTGAAAATATTCATGATAATGTTCTAAAATTTGATCTTCTAGGACATGATGATCCAATTATGGTTCGTGAATTAGAAAAATTAACAAATACAAAAGTTGAAAATATACCCAAATCAGATCCAAAAATAATTAAACTTTTTTCTTCATTAGAACCTTTAAATATAGATTCAAAAGACCTTCCAGGAGAACAAAATGGCGCACGAGGATTACCTGAATTTGGAACCTCTTTTGTTCGTAGAATGCTTAACACAGCAAGAGTAGAATCATTTTCAGATTTAATAAAAGTTTCAGGTCTTTCGCATGGAACTAATGTTTGACAAGATAATGCAGAAGCCTTGATTTCACAACATAATTTAACTCTTCGTGATGTGATTTCTTGTAGAGATGATATTATGCTTTATTTAATAAACAAAGGTGTTGATTCTCTTGTTTCTTTTAACATTATGGAATCAGTTAGAAAAGGAAAATCAATAACAGTTGAACAACAACAAATTCTCGAAAACCATAATGTACCAATTTGATATATTGAATCACTTAAAAAAATTAAATATATGTTTCCTAAAGCACATGCCGCAGCTTATGTTTTAATGGCTTGAAGAATTACATATTACAAACTTTATTATCCCTTAGCTTTTTATTCTGTTTATTTTTCTATTAGAATCGATTTTAAAAATATTGATGCTTTACTTTTACCAAAACAACAATTATCTAGTCAAATAATGGCTTTAAAACAAAGAGAAAACAGCAAAAAAGAAGACAAATTATCTGAAAAAGAGAAAAAATTAATTCCTATTTTAGAAGTAGCTGAAGAGTTAAAAGCTCGTGGTTTTGAAATAGAAAAAATTAACTTAAATCTTTCACAAGCAACACAATGAGTAATTAATGAAGAAAATAATTCACTAATTCCACCTTTTTCTTCACTAGATGGAATTGGAGAAGCAAATGCAGCTAAAATTATTGCCGCAAGAACAGAAAAATCCTTTTCTTCTATTGAAGATTTTGAAAAACGTGCTGGTGTGAATTCAACAGTTATTAAAAAATTAAAAGATATGGGAGTTTTTAAAGATCTTAGTGAAACTCACCAAATTACTTTGTTTGATTACTAATAAATAAATTTAATAATTCTAAGTTGTATAATAAGAATATGGAAATAGGACAAGTAGTTGTTTGTATTATTAAAGAAATTAAAGAAAAATATTTTTGAACAGATATGCCAGAAGGATATCAAGGTGTTGTTTTTGTAAATGAAATAAGCAACAAATTTATAAAGGATTTAGCAGCGACTAATTTTGAAATTGGCCAAAAAGTTAAGTTAGAAATTTTAAGCATTAATCATACAAATAAAAAAGCATCACTTTCTTTTAAAAATGTAAACACAAATTTTGATATACAAATAACAAGTACAAACACACACAAATTAGTAACTAAAAAACAAACACAATCCACTAAGAAAATAAACACATATGTATTACAAGCTACTTTAAATGGTTTTGACAATTTGAAAAAAGCAGCTGATAAAGAAATTGAAGAAAAATGAAAATCAATCTCATCATTGAAAAAGAATTAGATACAGAAATAAGGCGTATTAGAAAGCAAAAAAAGCCAAAATTATTAACTAGTTTTCAAAATAAAATCAAGACATTTCACGAAATTATCCAAAGTCAAGCTTCATCTATTTTAAAGAATTTAAGCTGACTAGATTTTCACAATAACATTAATCACCACGAACTTAGTGAAATGAAAAAGATTGTAAAAAAATTGCAATCCAAAAAGGTGAATGTTTTAGTTGTTATAACATCAGCCAAAGTTTTTTTAGGTATTAAAGCAGCTATTGATTTTGTCTTTGGAAATTTACCTTTGGAATCCAAAAATAAAAAAAATATGGAAGTTATTTTTATTGAAAATTGTTTATCTTCAACTGAGTTAGTGCAAAAACTCAATTATGTCAAAGGTAAAAATTTTGCAATTAATTTAATCTCAAAATCAGGAAATGACTTTGAAATTCATTTAGCTTTTAGATTTTTTAAAAATTTATTAATTAGACAATTTCACGATGATATAGTTGATAGAGTTTTTGTAACTACAACTTTAAATCATCAAAGTGTTCTAAAACAAATGGCAAATTTAAATAACTTCAAATTATTTTCTGTTGAAACAAATACTGACGAAAGATTTCAAATTCTTTCACCTATTGGTTTGTTTCCGATGTTGTGTGCAGGAATTAATATTAAAAAACTCATTCAAGGGGCCGCACAAGCAAATGCAGCTTTTAATCAACCAGATGTTCGAATTAATTTAGCTTATCAATATGCAGCTGCGCGCTATTTACTTTATAAGAAAAAAGGGATATCAGCTGAAATCTTAATAGGATTTGAACCTTTTTTTGCTTCATTAAATAATTGGTGAAGACTTTTATTTGCTTCATCAAATACTAAATTAACAAATAATTTAAATAAAAACAATAATGAAGAAAAAATACAAGATTTGCAAAAGGAATATGAAGATTTTGAAAGTTTAAATGAAGAAAATACAATAGAATTTGAAGACTTTTCTACTTCAACATCCCAAACCCAAATTACAAGTTTGCTGCCTGTTTCAGCAATTTTTACTACTGATATTTATACATATGCTCAATTTTTACAAGAAGGATCGAAACTATTTTTTGAAACATTAATGTTCATCAAAGAACCAATTTATGATATTTTAATAAACGAAGAACAACATAATATTTTCAGAAAAGATCAACTTGATAAATATGCACAAAAAACCGTGCATGAAGTCAATAAAGCTTCATTTTGAGCTACTGTTGATGCACATTCAATTTCTGGAAATATACCACAAATCATTTTAAAACTTGAAGATAACAGTCCAGAAACATTTGGATGATTAGTGATATTTTTCCAAAGAGCTTGTATTATGTCTTCCTTTCTTTTGGGTACTGATCCTTTTGACGAAACTATTTATGAAATTTTTAGAAAAAAATTTAATAATTTGTTAGAAAAAGAACAAAAAATAGATGATTTTTAACAGATTTAAAAAATCCTTTTTAAAAAATCCTTCTTTTTTATAGGTTTTAGTTGAAAAATTTAATAAAATTAGAAGAAATATTTATGGATAAAGGATTTATTATGTTAAATAATACAACAGAAGTAAAAAACAATATTTTATTTGAAATTCATGATGTCGATTTTGATTGAAAATCAGAAATTCAAAAACCAGAATATCAAAAATTAATTAAACAAAATCATGAAAAAATTAATTCAGTTTTAAAAGGAATTCCTGAAAAACTAGATTTTGAAGGGCAAAATTTTTTAGGATGAGCTAAATTTTCTGAATATGATTGGCTACAAAATACACAATCATATAACTATCAAGAGCTAATAAGAATGCAAAAAATTAAAAATAGACTTTTAGAACAAGGTGTTGAATTATTAGTTGTCATTGGAATAGGTGGTTCATATTTAGGTGCAAAGGCAGCAATTGACTTTGTAAAAGGAAACTTACCTCATGTGGATAAAACAAAGTCATTGGAAGTTATTTTTGCTGGAACATCTTTATCTTCAACTGATTTATATCAAAAATTAAATTATGCAAGTACTAAAAAATTTGCAATTAATGTAATTTCAAAATCAGGAACTACAATTGAACCAGCAATTGCTTTTAGAGAATTTAGAAAGCTTTTGGAACTAAAAGAAAAAGAAGGTGCAAGAGATTTAGTTTTTGTAACAACAGATAGACAAAAAGGTGCTTTATTAGAAATTGCAAAAGCAAATTATCCAAATGAAAATATTTTTAAAATTCCTGATGATATGGGAGGAAGATTTAGCGTTTTATCAGCTGTTGGATTTTTCCCTATGTTATGTGCAGGGATTGATGTTCATCAAGTAATTAGAGGAGCTTCATTAGCAGCTCAAAAATATTCACAATCTTTAGATATTTGAAATTTCAATCCAGCATATGTTTATGCATTAGTTAGATATATTTTATATAGAAAATTTAACAAACAAGCAGAAATTTTAATAGGTTATGAACCAAATCTAGCTTATTTTAATGAATGATGAAAACAATTATTTGGTGAATCAGAAGGAAAAGCAAAAAAAGGACTTTTACCAACTTCAGTAATTTTTAGTACTGATTTGCATTCACTTGGTCAATTTATTCAACAAGGATCACAAATTTTCTTTGAAACTTCGATTTTTATTCAAAAACCTATGTATAACCTAGTTGTAAGTAAAAGTAGACAAAATCAAGATAATTTAAATTATTTAGCTGAGAACTCTATTTCAATTCATGGTTTAAATGAAATGGTTTTTAAAGCAACATTGCAAGCCCATTCACAAACAGCACAAATTCCGAATATGGTTTTAAAATTAAAAGATAACAGTGCTGAAACTTTTGGTTGATTAGTTATGTTTTTTGAAAGAGCTTGTGCTATGTCAGCATTTTTACTTGATGTTAATCCATTTAACCAGCCAGGAGTTGAAATTTACAAACATAATCTGAAAAAAATGTTATCAAAATAAAAACCAGCAATCGCTGGTTTTTTTAATAATTTGAATTGATTCTTTGTAGATTAATTTTTGCTTTTTGTAAATAAGCACTTTTTACTTCTTCAAAAGTAAAATTAAGAAGGAAAATGAAGGCTAAAAAGTGTTCAAAAAGATCTTTTAAATCTTCTGTTTTTTTAGAATAACCAAATTTTGTTGCTAAATAAAAAGTTTTTAAAAATTGATCATCTAAATTTTTGCTTTCAACAAATTTAGCTTCTAAAATATAGTCCAAATTGTGTTCATTAGCTAGTGAACTAAGAAAATGAATTGCATCCACATATTCTTCTTTCATTTTTTCAATATTGTTTTTTTTGTTTACTTTTCAATATTTAAAAGATTCAATTTCGTTTGCGAATTCTCCGATTTCAATTATTAAAGCCATGACTTTTTGCATTGAAATTTTTTTTGAATTAATTTCTTGATTTCTTTGTTTCATTGAGTTTGTAAATAAAATGTCTAACTGTTTTTGATGTTCAAAAATATCTTTAAAATTCATATCAAACATTATACTAACTACAAACAAAAGACAAAATAAAAAAAGCAAGTATTTTCTTGCTTTTTTTATTGGATTTATTATTTGTTGAAATCACTTAAACCAGACATATCAACACCTTTTTTTTGTTCTTCAGAAGCAACAAATAAAGGTAGAGTGTATAATTTCATTTTTTCAGCTTTAACAACAGCTGGATAAAGCATAATGCTTTGGTTAAATTGAGTAACATCCATATTGTAAAGTCTTCTTGAAGCAGCAATTTCATTTTCAATATATTGACTTGCACTTATAAGATCAACAATAATTGAGTTTGCTTTTAAGTTTGGATATTGTTCATAAGCGATGTTAATATCTCTTGCTATAGAGTTCATTAAAATTTGTTCTTTGTTAGATTCATTAATATTGTTTTTTGTTGTTTTTCCAGATCTTAATTCAGCAACTTTTGTGTATGTATCATTTTCAAATTTTAAATATGCTTTTGTTTGTTCAAATAACTTAATTAAAGTATCTTTTCTTTTAGCTAGATTCAATTCGATTGAACTAGCTGAGTTATTGATTTTTAATTGTTGGGAATTAAATTTGTTAGGTCAACTTACAAATCAAATATATAAAAATATAAAAAATCCAATAACTGTTAAAGAACCTAAAACAACAAGGATTCAAAATGAAGTCTTTTGTGATTGTGTAGCTACAGCATTAATTACTTCATTTTGTACATTAGGATTAAAACCTTCTTTGTTTTCAGGTCTTTCTTGTCTTGTATCTAATAACATAATATTCCTTTACTTTTTGAACTAATCGTTCATTATTTCATCTGTTAATTGTACTACTTTTAGTATTTTTTTTTCATTAATTGAAGTATCATTTACTAAAATAATTGTTCTGTTTTCTTCTACTATAGAATAAATATTTTTATTATTTAGTAGACTTTCGAGTTCTTTCATTTTTTCTGATTTGTTTTCTAGCGAAAACATTTGTATATATTTTAAAAATGTTCGAAGTTGGTAGGGAACAAAAGAAAACTGTGTTCAGTTGTTTTGTCAAGAATTTGAGTTTTGTTGTGAATTTGTTTGATTATCAAGATTTTTTGCTTCTTTTTTGTTTACAATAAAAATCCATTTTGTTTCATTCATTTCATAATAGCGTTCAAAAGGAACTAAAATGTGATGACATCCTGTGTGTCTTCCACAGACTAATACATCATCTAATAATGATTTTGAATAATATGAATGAAGAGTTGCATAAATAGCAAACATATTTTTAGATCCATTGTTATCAATAATTAGATGATGATCAAAAGTCAATCATGTTTTAGTTGTATTTCCACCTTTTAAAAATGAAAAATATTTTCAATATGTTCATGCTAATGTTTGTCAATCGTCTTTAATGAGCTGATCATTTTCGTGCTCTTGTTGACTAATTCTATAGTTATGTTTTGTTAAATAACTCTCTCTATTAAAAACAGGAAAAATCATAATTGTTGACATTGCTTTTATTAAACTAGCAAAATAAATATGACTCATTTTTTGTATAGTATCGAAATTTTTTTTAGGCTCTATAGTAAGATTAACTTCTTTTAAAACATTGATAGAATCAATTTCTTTATAAAATTCTACTTCAGAGTTAAATTCTCTATTTATTAACAACGTGTTTTCAATTTTATATAATTGATTTAAATTATCTGACTTTTTCAAAGCCACAATATCTTCTTGTGTTTTAATAGTAAAAAATTCTAAAATTGAAGCAGACATTTCATTTTCATATGAATAATTGCTTGATTTTTCTTCATTTTCATCATAATCAGAAGAAATTTTTCTAATATTTTCATCGTGAAAATCGAGTCTAATTTTCTTTTGAAATTCTGAATTTTCAAACTTAATTTTTTTATTTGAAGAACCTTTTTCGTTCAATTTTAAATGAAAACTAATATTTGGATGAAAGTTAGTTTTAGATAGTAACACAGAAGTGGATGTTAAAAAAGGAGTATTTTCATTGTGTATAGCAGTTAGAGTTTCATATCTAGTTTCTATTTCTTTTACTCATTGACCATTAACTTTTCTTCTAACTACAACTGTATATGGATAAGATTCACTTTTAGATGTTGTAATTAGACGAAAAAAACGACTTATTAAATCTCCATCTACAAATGGAGTTGATTTATAGAAAAAAGAAATATTTTTATCCAAAGCAACAATATCAGGTTTTAAATGGAAACCTTCTTGTAAAAAGATATTATAACGTTTTGGATTGAAGTCATAAAAAACAGATTTATATGCTTGATCAGAAAGAGTAAAACCTCATTTTTTAAATACAAAATTAGTAATATCTTTATAGTTTATATAAGAAAATAGTCTTCTGTTGGATTTTTGAATATGATCTTCTAATTGTTGTATTTGTGCTTCTTTTTCTTTATGAATATTGTTAAAATCACTAATATCTTTTCAATATTGTTTGAATTTGGATAACAAAAAAAATCCTATAATAACAAAACAAAGCAAAATAATTAAAAATAATTTGAATTTTTTAAAAATAATTTTGTTTGTCTTTTTATAATCTTTTATTTCTTGTTTAAGTTGACTTATTTTTGAAAAAGCTTCAACAATATCATCGTATAAGTCTTGATTTTCCTTGGTAAATTCTTCAAAAAATAATTCTAAAATTGGAATAATTGATTTCAAACCATCTTTGTAAAATTTTTGAAAAGGATCATTAGTTATTTGAGTTGGAACAAATAAAGCTTTATCGCTTTTTAGAAATTGTTTAAATTCTTCTTTTTCTTGTTTTTCTTTTTCTTCTAATTCTTCTTTATTTTTCATTTTTTCCTATTAATTAACATATTTCTTCAGGATCACTGTAGTCAATTAAATAATTTACTTCAATGAAATTTAAAGATAAATATTTGTTGAATTTGTTTCAGTAGTAGTTATAAGCTAATTTGTTTTCAAGTTCAATATTTTCTATATGACTATTTTGCATAGCAATAAAATAAAGCAAATCAGTTTGTTTATTAGGCCTGTAACTGACTTTTTTAACTTGAAAAAACCTTCCATTTGCTAAAAAATTGATATTATTAGCTTTTTCAGATTTTGTTTTTATATGTACAGGAATCATATTTAAATCATTATTGGGACCATTTAAATTTTTGGATCTCATAAAATCTATACTTCAAGCCAGTTCACTGTCTTCATTTTCATAGTCAGAATACTTGATTTTTCTTCCTGCAAAGTCAAAAGCAAATTCACAATTATTAAAATATTTTTGTCAAATTAATTTTTTTTCTTCCATTTTAATTCCCTTCATACTAAATTATATAAATTATAATAAAAGCTTTTAGTTTTTGTTTTTGAAAAAAGGTTTTTGTAGTATTATTTAGTTCATGAACAAATTATTCGAAAAATTAAATACATTATTTTCAACATTAATAGTGTTCCAATCAAATGTTAAAAACTTTCACTGACACATTAAAGGAAGTGACTTTTTTATTTTTCATAAATACACAGACGATCTTTCAGCTAAATCATTAGATTTTGTAGATGAAGTAGCTGAAAAATTAATTATGTTTGATCAAAGTGTGGAAACAGAATATGCTAACATACTAAAAGCAAGTTTAGTAAAACAATTTCCAAAAAAATTCATCACATCAAGACTGGCAACACAAGCTATAGTTGAACAAATGCAAACAGTTTTAGGAATTTGTAAAGAAATTCAAGGATTAGAAAATGAATCCATATTTGTAGTTGCACCATTAATTGATGAGATAGTGTTGTTTTTCCACAAATTCCTATGACAATTTAAATCATCCATTGAATAGTTATTTCAATGCTCTTACAATAAAGCAATAAATTTTTAAAATTTATTATTTTTTTGTTAAATTATCTGAAAAAATTTTTGTAAAGGAACAATATGACATTAAAAAACGCCAGAAAATTAGGTTTTTTTGCAGCATTAGCAATGCTTGTTGGTTCTGTTGTTGGAGTTGGGATTTTCTTCAAAAATAATTCCATCCAAAAAGTAACTGACAGTCAAGGTATAACATGATTACTAGCCTGAGTTGTAGGTGGTGTTATTTCTTTAATTGTTGCATTAAACTTTTCAGAAATAAGTTTTCTGAAGCCTTCAAAATTAAATGGTTTATCTAATTGATTATACAGATCTGGAGGGAAGAAGCTAGGATATTTTACAAGTTTTTCTTATGCATTTTTCTACTATCCAATCATTGCTATGACACTAGGTGTCATTCTTTCGGAAGTGTTAGTTTATTTCATCGGTTCAGCCGCTGGAAAAGATGTTTCTCTTCCTTATTATGCACATTTTTTAATTGGTTCAGTGTTTATTCTTTTATATTTAGTTCTAAACCAATTATCAATAAAAATATCAGGATGAGTCGCACTTATCTCAACAATCTTAAAGTTTATTCCATTGCTTTTTGCTTTAATTATAGGGATTGCTTTGGCAAATTCACATTTTACAAACCAAAAATTACCAAACGCCTTTTCAAATACCACTTTTGATTTAAGTAAATTAATATTAGCTCTTCCTGGCGTATTGTTTGCATATGACTCATTTTTATCAATTGGGTTATTTCAAAAAAAAGTTGTAAATCCAAGAAAAACAGTACCTAGAACACTTATTATTTCTATGATTATCATTGTAAGTGTTTACTCACTTATAGCTGTTTCTTCAATATTACATAACTCAGGAACTATATGAGGAATTATCTCTGATGTATTTGATTTATCAATAGCAAAACCAATAAATATAGTAGTAACTTTCTTCTTACTAATTTCTGTTATTGGAGTTACAAATGCAATGGCATCAGCAACTTTAATTCAAATGCAAGATCAAGCAAGAATTAGAACAGTTTTTGGAGTTCGTGCTTTAGCTAAAAAAATGGGCGAAACCAAAGCTGCTTGAATTTTATTAGCTGTAACATTTGCTTTTTGAATTTTAATTGTTCAATTTCCAAGTATGTTTGCTCCATTTCTAAAACAAGTTGTTGTAGATAATAAAGTAGTAGAAGGACAATACTTATATGGTTCAGGAACAGATACATTGCTAGAATATATGTCAAATACTCCTACAATTTTCTTCTTTGTTTTATATGGTTTATCACTAGCTACTTATTCTTTAAAAAGAAACAAAATTTCAAATCCAAAAAATAGACATAATAAATATGCATTCCACACAATCACAATTCTTGGTTGTTTAGTAATATTAATTATGGAAGTTGCATATATTTATTCACTAATATCAGCAGTAGTCCAAGCTCCATGAGCAAATTCAAATGCAGGATTTTTTGCAAGTGGAGGAGTATTTCTTCCTTGAATTTATGCTTTTGTTGTTTTCATAGTTCAAATACTTCTATTTATAGGATTACCAGTTGTTAATTTCTTCTTAATAAAAATGTTTGAAAAAAGAGATATTCTTAAACAATTCCCATTATTAGTAGAACTTTCTCCTAAAGAATTAAAAGAAGAAGGATTTGAATTTTAAGCTTTAAAAGAAATTTAAATACTTATAAAAATCTGTAAAAATCAAACTTAAAATTCAGTTTGATTTTTATTTTTTTAAACACTAAAATATATTAAAATATTAATAAAAGTTTTTCAAAGTTTTAAAAAAGGAAATCAAATGTTAGAAATTATAGAGTTATCAAAGATTTTTTCAGATAAAAAACTATTCGAAAATGCAAATTTAAAATTTGTAGAAGGTAATACATATGGAATTATTGGAGCTAATGGAGCTGGAAAATCTACTTTTTTAAAAATTCTATCAGGTGCAGTTGAATCTAGTTCAGGACAAATAATTAAAACTCCTGGACAAAGAATTTCTGTTCTTTCGCAAGATCATAATCAGTTTGATGAATATAATGTAACTGATGTTGTTATAATGGGAAATGAACAACTTTACAAGATTCAAGAAGAAAAGAATAGAATTTATCAAGATGAAAATGCAACAGAAGCTGATTATACAAGAGCAAGTGAATTAGAAGAACAATTTGGGATTTTAGGTGGCTGAAATGCAGAAAATGATGCACAAAGCTTATTATCAGAACTTAATATTCCAAAAGAAGCTTGGAATTTAAAGCTAAAAGATTTAAAAGCTTCACAAAAAGTTAAAGTTTTACTAGCTAAAGCTCTTTTTGGTGAACCAGATATTTTAATTATGGATGAGCCAACTAATCATCTTGATATTAAATCAATTAAATGACTAGAAGAGTTTCTTGTTAACTATAAAAACATAGTAATTGTAGTTTCTCACGATAGTGATTTTCTAGATCAAGTTTGCACTCATATTGTTGATATTGATTTTGGAGAGGTTAAATTATTTACAGGAAATTATACTTTCTGAAAAGAATCTTCAGCACTTATTAAAGAGATGCAAAAAAATGCAAATGCAAAAAAAGAAGAACAAATAGCAAAATTACAAGCATTTATTGCAAAATTTTCTGCCAATGCTTCTAAATCTTCACAAGCTACTTCAAGAAAAAAATCTTTAGAAAAAATTACTCTTGAAGAGATCAAACCATCATCTAGAAAGTATCCTTTTATTCGTTTTAATACCTATCCCAAGCCTGGCAAGCAAATTTTAACAGTTGAAAATCTTTCTTATGTAAATCCAGAAACTAATGAAGTTTTATTTGATAATATTTCCTTTACTTTAATGCCAAATGAAAAAATGGTAATCTTTGGTGAAGATGATTTAGTAAAAACAAAATTACTAGATATTATAGCTTTAAAAGAACAGCCAACAACAGGAACCGTTACTTGAGGAAATACAATTAATTTTGACTATTTTCCGAGCAATAATGCTTCTTTTTTTGTAGCAAATATAAATTTACTCGAGTGATTAAGTCAATGACCTTTAAATAATACTTTAGAAGAAAACAAAGACAATTCAGATCATCGAATTCGTAGTTTTTTAGGGCGTATGCTTTTTAACGGTGATCAAGTATTTAAAAATGTTCAAGTAACATCAGGAGGAGAAAAAGTAAGATTGATGTTTTCCAAAATGATGTTAACTGAATCTAATTTTTTAATTTTTGACCAACCACTGGATCACTTGGATTCTGAATCAATCGATTCTGTAATTGAAGGTTTGCAGTCTTATAATTCAGGACTTATTTTTACTACCTATAATAGAGCCATGATTAAAAAAGTTGCTAATGTGATTTTAGATATTCGTTCAGATGCTAGCTATATTTTTAAAGGAACTTTAGAAGAATATGAACAAAAAATGGGGTACTAATGATTAAAGATACAATAGTAGCAATAGCTTCTGGTCAAGTAAATCAAGCAATTTCAATCATTAGAATTTCAGGTCCTGAAGCTTTTACTACTGTAGCTAAAATTTTCAAAGGTCGCGTTGGAACAACTTCAAGAGAAGTAACATATGGTTTAATTCACAATAACGGAGAATTAATTGATGAAGTTTTAGTTTTATGATTTAAAGGAACTAATAACTTTGTTGGTGAAGACACAGTTGAAATCAATGCTCATGGCGGGGTTTTAAATACAAATCTGATTTTGGAATTACTACTTTCACAACCTCATGTTCGCCTTGCTGAGCGAGGAGAGTTTTCTCGTCGTTCATTTTTAAATGGCAAAATGGATTTAATTAAAGCCCAAGCTATTCATGATTTAATTATGGCTCGTACAAAAAAACAAGCACAATTATCTATCAAGCAGTTTTCTGGTAAAACAAGCATTTTTATTAATGAATTAATCAATGATTTGTTAAATATTATCGCGATAATTGAAGTAAATATTGATTATCCAGAATATGATGATGTTGAAGTTTTAACAACCGAAGTATTATTACCAAAGCTAGAGGCTTTATTAGCAAAATTTGAAAAGACAATTGAAGCTTCTGAAAGGAGCAGAATTATCTTTGAAGGAATTAAAGTTGCTCTTGTTGGTACACCTAACGTTGGTAAATCATCTTTATTAAATGCACTAATAGAACAAGATAAGTCAATTGTTAGTGATGTTGCAGGAACTACAAGAGATGTAGTTGAAGCTTCCTTTGTTTTATCTGATATTGTTTTCAAACTAGTAGATACTGCAGGAGTTAGAAAAGCAAAGAATAAAATTGAACAAATCGGAATTAAAAAATCTCTAGAACAAATTGAAAAAGCTTCAATTGTGATTCATATTATTGATGCAACAAAGCAAGAAAATGAATTTGATAAATTAATTCAAGAACATAGCAAAAACAAAGATTACATTAAGGTTTATAATAAAAAAGACTTAAATCCTTCAAATTTCGACGCTAGTGACAAAATTTTAATTAGTGCCAAGCACAAAGATATTAGTCAGTTAGAATCATATATGAAAAAACATTTTGTAAATAAAATATCAGAAAATGAAGAAATTATCTCTAATACCCGTTCATTGTCATTAATAAAATCTGCTTTTTCATATCTTAAAGATGCTTTTCTCTCTTTAAAAAATGGATTTAGTCCTGATATAGTAATAGTTGACTTGACTCAGTCTTGAAAAGATTTAAAAACTATTACTGGTGAATTAACAAGTGATAGCTTGTTAGATACAATTTTTGCTAATTTTTGCTTAGGAAAATAAACAAAAATTTACAAATTTTCTTTAATTTTGGTCTAAAAATATTTATTTTGCATTATCTTTTATGGTAATTCTTAAAATTTTTTTGAAATATTTTCTAAATTTTTTTATAATATATAAATGGATTTTATATTTTTATAATTTTATTATTAAACTTTTAAATAATTAACTTATTGTGTGTTGTTGTTATTATTCTACAAAGTTTATATTATTTATATATAATCCATAACCAAACAAAAAATAAAAGAGGTAAAAACAAAAGAATTAATTTCGAAAAAGTTCTAGTTTTCTGCTTGCTTTATCTGGATTAATTTTTTCTGTCGCATTTATTTCATTTGTAAATACAAAAACACGATTAGAAGCTACTACTGCATTTCGAACTATCGTTGGAATAAAAACTAGTCAATCAGGTAATATGAAAGTTATAGATATAGATATGCATTTAACTTCTACCAAACAAGAAATTATTTTCAAAATTGACAAACAAACATTTTTTCTAATAGAGTTTTAGATTCAATTAGATCTACATTAGAAAAATTCAGTTCCGACATTAAAAATAGTTCGTGTTTAAATTAATCTTAATATAAATCAAAAAACAGAAAAACAAATAGAATTACATAATGAAATTATAAAATCGGTATCTTCTTTATCTAAAGAAGAACAACAAACCTTTGTAAAAAATATATCTAATTGATACTCAAAGATAAACAAATATCTAAATAGCAAATAAAACAAGCACATCAAGAAAATCAATACAAATCATTAGAAAAAATTAAAAGTAAATTCTTAAGTTACTTTCAAGATCAATATGATAAATTTGCTAAAGAAGAAGCTTAAAACATTCTGAGATCTTAAATCAAAAGCATTTACTAGAAAACAAATAATTCTAAAGATTTATTAGACTAAGTTTTTTAAAGGTTATCTTTTAACAAAAAAAGAGCTTTCGCTCTTTTTTTTGTTTTTTGTTTTTTTATGGCGGTTTTATTTAATTTTTTTAATTTGATTTCAAGGTACAAATATAAACTTATAAAATCGTTTTAAAAATTGATTAATATTATCTGTTTCATTGCTGTTTAAATAATTAAAAGATAGATTTGCAACAAAATCACAAACCCTAATAACAGGAGTATGCCTTGAATTTAAATATTTAGTTGTTATTTCAACATTTGAAATTAAAACATCATTGAATTCAGGATTTGAAATTCCTTTTAAATCAGCCAAAATTAACTCAGTTAAATCATAGTAACCATTTGATTTATTGGTTTGTTGATCTAAACGAAGCCTAATAGTTAGTTTTTGATTTGTATCAATTTTATTTTCAATAATCAATTTTTCAAGTGTATTACGAATTATTTTTTTGATCATATAATCTTTAAATCGCCCAATACTTTCTTTTTTACTTAGAATTTCAGGATTTATTTCATAAAAATATGTAGCAACTAAAATTATTGAAGAAAAATCTGTAATATTAAAAATTTGTTCTTTGTGCTCACGCTTTACTTTAGAAGCCTTGATTTCTTTAAGATTTTTATAAATTTTTATATTTCTTAAATGATTTTCAAAAGCTAAAAACTTATTATGAATTTTTAAATATTCATTTTCATTTAAGAAATACATTCCAGCATAAACAAATACTTCATCATTACTGTTTGTGTGAAATATACCTGCATCATCAAAATAAAAACTAATAACTTGTTCACTTTGTTTTTTAGATTTTTTGGTAGACATTTTGATAAATTCAAATTAATATGTATAAATTAAATTGCTTGCTTTCTATTTTTTTATTTTGATAATAATAAATTAAGTGATCTTTAAAGTTTTTATCAACAAAAGTATAAAAGTATTGACTAAATAAATAGAAGGATTTAAAGAAGATAGATTCTTTAGTAAATGAAGTAGATGTCAATTTTATACTTTTATTTTTAGCTTTATTTAAAATTATTTTTAATTTAGAAAAAAGTTCTCCTTGCATTTCAAAATCAAAATCTTGAAGATTAATTTGATCAGTGTATTTGTTAAATAATTTCTCTATTAGCGAATTAGCGTTATTGTTTTTTACTAGATCAAGAACCAAATTTCTAGATTTTAGAAACATTTTAGAAGAAACAAATAAATGCAAAGAGATAAGAAGAATTAAAGCAATAAAACTAATAGAACTAATTATTCAAAAAGCTTGATCTTTTTGTATGTTAGATAATCTCGAATCGGATGCATTAAATATGACGACCATAATTATAGAAACAATAAAAAAAGCAACAATAACTAAGAAATATAACAAAGCTTTGATAAGAAAAAAAGCTTTTAAATCTTGTTTGTTTGCTTCTTTTAAATAAAAATATTGGTCTAATTCAAAGTCTTTTAAAGATTTAATTGCAAGTTTAGAATAATGTTTTTCAAAAGAAAAAACAAAAATAATAATTAAAAATAAAACAAAAGGCAAAATGATAGTAATTGCTATATGAGCGCCAGACATATTACCTCCTATTGGTTTTATTAGTTAATATTTTAATTTTACTATAATAATATTTTTCTCTTTTAAAAAGAATTATTTTAGTAAAAAAAGAGAATTTTTGTTCTCTTTTTTTATTTTTAAGCTGACAAATTATATTTTTATTTTGTCATAAAATTGTTTTGTTATATATTGAACACGAGTAATTGCTGAACCTACAACAACTGCATCTGTATTTCCTAAATAAAGTCCATTTCTTGCTCTGATTGGAGTATCAAAACCACCTTCAGCAATTAATTTAATATTATTAGCACATCACAATGGAGCAGCTCATTTTAAGAATTCATAATTTTTTTCTGTTGAGCTTTGATTTTGTGTTTGTTTTGTATATCCACGCAATGTTGTTCCAATGTAATCAAAACCTAGTTCAATAGCTTTTTGTACATCATCATAATCCAAACAATCAGCTATTAATTTTTGGTGTTCAAATTTATTATTTTTAAAAAATTCTACTAGTTGTTCTAAAGTATTTTTCTTTGGTCTGGTTCTTAAAGTTGCATCAATAGCGATAATATCAACTTTTGTTTCAATTAGTTTTTTAAGTTCATTAATGGTAGGTGTAATAAAAACATCAGTTCCGTGATACTTTTTTTGATAATACCAATAATAGGAACTTTTAAATCAGCGTTAATAATGTCTTTGATGTTATTAATTTGACTAGTTCTAATGCCTTCTGCACCAGAAGCTACAGCTGCTTTGGCCATTTTTAATACAGTTTTACCACCGTATAAAGGTTCGCCTTTTAAAGCTTGGCAAGAAACAATAAATGCCTTATTTTTTAATAATTTTTCCATAATCAAAATTAAACTTGATTGTTTTGAATCTGGCTATGTACAACTTTTGTAAGATCACTTAGTTGATTTACTAGATTCTTAAGTTCTTCTTGTCCTTGTTGTGTTTTTTGTAACATTTTTTCTTTTTGTAAATTTCTTTTTCTAGTTTTAAAAGTGTATTAAATTCAGTTGTTTTTGTTCAAATACTTAAATTAACAATTGATTTATCAACCATATCTAGAGCAAAAAGAAAAGATGAAAGATAGCCAATACCAAGAGAAATAACAAATGATATGATTGTAATTCAAGCAGGTCCAAGATTAATACGAGCTTGCCTTGGAATGAATCTTTGTGTCATTATTCATAGAGGTAATGAAACAGCAAAACCACAAATTAAACCAGATAGAGCCCCTTTTCAATTAGTTTTCTTAGTAAAAATACCTAAAATAAAGGTCCCTGCAACAGGTGCAGCAAATAAACCAATGATGGATAGGAAATAATTTATTATATTTCCTTCTTTTGTATAAATTAATAAAGCTGCAACGAGAAAACCAAAAGCACCAAAGACAACTATTAAGATTTTAGAATATAAATTTAAAGTTTTATCACTTGTTTTTGGTCAAAAATATTTTCAAAAATCAACAATAATAGTTGTAACTAAAGAATTTAATGAAGAAGAAATCGTTGATTGACTAGCAGCAAATACCGATGAAAGAATAAGTCCACTAATTCCTATTGGTAGTACAGAAATAATAAAGTATGATAACAACTGATTATTAGCTGCATTTTTCACTTGTACTATTGTTGATATAGCAGTTCGATCATCGACATCATATCCTTTAGAAGAATAGTAAGTATACAACATTGATCCAACACCGTAAAAAATTATTATGGTTACAAGAACTAAAATTACATTGATGTAAATTGATTTAATAACAGAACCAATATTGTGTCCTGTTTTATATCTTTGTACTATGTCTTGGCTAGCTGTGTGAGTAAAAAGTATTTTCAATGATTTTAGAAAGGAAAATGAAGAAAATTCCTCCTGAAGCGAAATCTATTTTTCATTGTGATTCTTTAGTAAAGAAAGAATATTTTAAATTAGGTGAGCTTCAGTGGGTATTTACTAAACCAAAGATTAAAATTAATAAAATTCCTAAAAAGAGAATAAAACCTTGAACCGCATCAGTTCAAAGCACTCTTTTAAAACCATCTAAAAATGTTGAAATTACTACTACAACAATAACAATAAATAGTAGTAAATAACATTAATATTAACAAATAAAGACAGTGCTAATGTAGGAATATATAAAACAATTGCTATTCTAAAAATGTGAAATAAAATAAAGGAAATTGAAGCAATTGCACGTAAAGAATAATGAAATCTTTTCTCTAAATAAGCATAAGCAGTAGATTCCCTCATTCTACAATAAAAAGGAACTACAAATTTAATTAAAATCGGTACAACTAAGAAAAAAGAAAGTTGTGCTATAGCTGACATTCATCCTGTTTTAAAAGCTAAACCTGGAGTTGATAAAAATGTAATTGAACTAAGTCCTGTAGCTCAAATAGATAAACCAATTACTAAAGCAGGAATTTTCATTCCTTTAGCTGTTAAATATTTTGAGTTATTGAATTGACCTTTTGCTTTCTGGCCTTTTGCTTGTAAAAAGAAGAAAGCACCCATTGCTAACATAGCAAGAAGGTAAAACACTATCACAACTCAGTCTAATCAAGAAAAATTCATATTATTGTTTAATAATTTTTTGTAGTTCTTTTGCTTTTTCTAATAGAGTACTACGGTCATATTGGTAGAAAGGTTTTCTAGTTGTTCCGTGGATAATTCCTTCTACTTCAAAAACAGCTTTAATTCCAGCCATTACTCCCATATCAACTAATTTAGATACATAATCATTGTATTTATGTACAGATTTTTGTACTAATTCTTTATCACCTTTTTCAAAAGCGTCAATTATTGCTCTAGCTCCTTTTGTGTTGATGTTATAAGTAGATCCAATAAAACTTTTTGTTCCAAGGGTTAAAGCAGGTGCTATTGCTTCATCAAAAGCAAATAAGAATAATTTATCAGGATAGGTTCTAAGAAGTCTTTCGAATAAGAAAATATCTGTTGAACCATATTTAGCACCAACAACATTTTTGATGCTTAATAATTCACCAAATTCTTTAACACCAATTTTTTACCAGCTAATTGAGGTAAGTAGTAGATAAATAAAGGTAAATCTACATTTTTTGTAATTTCTTCATAGTAAGATTTAACTTCTTGGAAAGAAAAATTGTAATAATATGGAGTAATTTCACTAACTGCATCAAATCCAAATTCTTTTGCTTTTTTACCTAAGTAAACTACTTCATGAACATTCACATTACCTACTTGAGCAATTAAGATAACTCTTTTTTTGTAGCTTTTGCTACTCTTTCAAGAATTTTTTCTTTTTCTTGTAAAGACAATGTTAAAAATTCACCAGTTGAACCTGTTACATAAAATCCGTCAATTTTTTGGACATTAATTAGATACTCTACTAATTTATCAATAGCAGCGTAATCCACTTTTTCTTTTGGTATCAAATGGAGTGATTAATGCAGGGAATAGTCCTTGATATTTTTTGTTCATAATAAAAACCTTTCTGTAAAAATTTAAAGTATAAAACAGTAAAATTATAAGTAAGTGAAAATTGTCAAATTTTAAATGTAAAATAATTTCATTTTTTTACTATGTAAAAATTAGATAAAATACTATTTGCTTATTGTTTAAAAATTAAAGGAAAAAGAAGAAAAATGAAGTACTATTTTTTAGCAGATGTAGGTGGAACTCATATTAAATATGCTTTATCAACAGCAAGAGCAAAATTTGTTTTTGAAAACAAAGTTAAAACTGATCACAAAAACATTATCAAGCAATTAAAAGAATTAATCAAACCATATGCAGAACAACTAAAAGCCATAGGAATTGCTTCAACAGGAGTTGTGGATAATCAAAGACATAAAATTGTTTATGCTGGCAATAATTTAGAAGTTTTAAAAGGAACAAATTTTCGTTTGTTAGCTAAATAATTTAATGTTCCAATTTGAACAGAAAATGATGCAAAAGCTGCAGCTTTTTCTGAAATTCGTAAATCTTCAAGTAAAAATTTTGCATTAGTTACTTTTGGCACTGGTGAAGGAACAGGAATTGTTAGAGATGGTAAATTATTAAGAGGTAAAAACTTTTTAATTGGTGAATTAGGTTATACAAAATGAAATAATAAAAACTTGAATGATTTTCTAAGTTTTAGTAGTTTTAATAACAAATTAAAACAAGAATTTGAACTAAGCTCAACTGATACTGAAAACTTTAATATGATATATCAATCTAATGTTGAGTTTAGAAACATTTTAAATTCTTATTTAAAAAATGTTGCTCAATTTTTAGCACAAGTTTCTATCTATTTTGATCTTGATGAAGTAATTTTCGGAGGGGGAATTTCCTATTTAAGTCCTATATTTTTGAAGAAAATTGAAGAATATTTTTATCAAGAATTATCAAATACTCCATTTAAGACAAAGATAAAACCAACCCAATTAAAAAATAGTGCCAGATTGGTTGGTGTTTTAAAACTTTTACAAGCTAATAAATTATAATTTTTGATCAGTTAAAATCATTGTATTTGGATGATTTAATAAAGCACTAATTGGCAATTGTGAATTAAATTTAGTTGAGTTTACAAAGCTTTGAAGTGCTTTTTTCTTTGCTGGACCAAAAGCTAGAACAACAATTTGTTTTGCTTTGAATATTGTATCAAGACCCATTGTGATTGCTTTTTTAGGAACTTCATCAATGGATTTAAAAAAACGAGAATTTGCTTGGATTGTTTCAGGTTTTAAATTAATAATTCTTGTTTGTGAACTCTTTAAACTCCCTGGTTCATTAAAAGCAATATGCCCATCGTTTCCAACACCTAAAATTAGAAAATCTAAACCACCTGCTGCTTTGATTTGGCTATCGTATTTTGCGCTTTTTGGAAAGTAATTAGCTTTGAATTTTATTTTAGAAAACAAATGTTTAAACATAAAAAAATGATAACTTTGCTCATCTTTAGGATCTAATCTGTAATATTCATCTAAGTTAAAAGTTGTTATTTCACTAACATCAATTTTTTCTGTATTTACTTTGTTTGCAAAGAGTTTATAAAATTCAATAGGTGTTGAACCAGTTGGTAATCCTATGTTTTTGATTAATTTGTGTTTGATTTTGTTGGTTAATAAATCAAGTAAAAATTCATTTGCTCGCGTTTGATTATCAAAGACTTTGATATTCCTTTTTATCATTATCAGTTTCCCTTTTTAGCTTTTCAATTTTGACTGAAATATTCATATAACTCATTAGGTTGTCATACTTTGTTGTTAGATATTTTTCTAACAATAATATCAGCTATAAACATTTGATTAATTTTTGAAGTAAGAGCAATTCTTCTGTTTTTTTGTTCAACTGTTGCAAAATTAACTACAGCAATGTTATCAGTTGCTTTGATGTTGTAATTTTGTGTAATTATAATTAAATTAAAGCGGAATTTTTCAGCAGCTTGGAGTAAAAACCTAAATTCAGGTGAATCTAAATTTTTTGAAAAGATTATCACTGAAATATCTTCATATTTATAGGATTGTGAGTATAAAACTATATCATCAATTGAGTTAGCTAAAATAGAAACAAATTCAATGTTTAATAAAGCATTTTGCATCTCTTGTGCAATTTGTCTTGATGTTCCTAAACCATAAACAAAAGTAACTTTGGTTTTTTTCAAAATAGATATTGCTTTGTCAAGAGCTTCAATGTTTAGTTGTCTTAGTGTTTTTTCAATAGAAGTAAAATATAATAAATTAGTTTTTTCAACGTAGAAAGTTAACTCATTTGGAGCTATTTTTTCTTCTCTTACTTTAGCTTGCAAAAGTGTACGACGAAAATGATTAATGTCTTTATAACCAATTTTTTTGACATAGTGGGTGACTAAAGATGTAGCAACATCCGCTCTTTTTGCAAATTCCTGCATTGATTGTTCTAAAAATAAATTTATATTGGCCATTATATAGTCTTCTAAATGTTTTTCTGTTTTAGTAAGAGTGACATTACGTATTATATGTTCTATTTCCATATTTATAAATTTTAGATTATTTATGAATAATACAAAAAATAAAAATATTTTTTCTTCATTTTTTCCTAATTGTGAAGAAAAAATATGATTAGTTAAAAGCTAATTTTTTTGAAATTATCTCGCTTAGTTCAGTTGGATTTGCATTAGATTTGGTTTTTTTCATTGCCTGACCCATTAAAAATTTCTCTGTTTTGTCATTGTTGTTAGTGTTTTTTGAGATATATTCTTGATGTTCATTGATTAGTTCATCAAGTAATGTTTCCAATTCTTCTTTAGTGTACACTTTTATGTCTAAATTGTGGATAATTTCATCTAATGTTAAGTTAACTTCTTTGTTTTTGATTGGTAAGATTTTTTTAACATGTTGTAAATTAATTTTATTTTCTTCTAATTTTTCTAAGACTTGCTTTAAAAAAGAAGGTTTTATATTGAGATTTTGAAATCCCACTTTATTGATAATTGGAACAATTTCAGCAAAAAAAACTTTAGTTGTTTTTTCTAAATTATGATAATCAACAGAATCTAAATATTCTCAAAAATCTACATTGTTTAAAATTTGATCAATATAGAAATCACTAATTAAAGCTTCTTTTAATTTTAGTTTGACTTGTTCTGGTGTTGGTTTGATTTCTAAAAGTACTTGATTTTTGTACTCATTTGTTAGTGCAAAACAAGGAATGTTTGTTTCGGGAAAATAACGGTAATCTACAGAATCAGTTTTTTCTCTTAAAACTTTGTTTAAATTATTTTTGTCATCATATCTTTTAGTTACTTGTTGAACTTTTTGTGCATAGTTTAAAAGATTAGTTTGTTCTTCGATTTCAAGGTTGATTGCTTTTTTGATATTAGAAATGGAATTGATGTTTTTAATTTCTACTTTAGTTCCGAATTCATTTGATGTTGCTTCTTTTAATGAAAGATTAATGTCAGCTCTTAGTGATCCTTCTTCTAGTTTGGCATCAGATATCTTTAAGAATAAAGCTAATTTTCTAATTTCATCAACATAAGCAGCTGCTTCTTCTGCTGAAGACATTACAGGATAGGTAACTATTTCTATTAAAGGAGCTCCAGCTCGGTTGTAATCTAAATATGTAAATTCATCTTTGTGAATTTGTTTTGCTGTATCTTCTTCTAAGTGAATTCTTTGAATTGCTATTTGTTTTTGTTGATTTTCTTGAGTTGGAATATTAATAAATCCATTAGTTCCTATTGGTCTGAATTGTTGAGTTATTTGATAACCTTTTGGTAAATCAGGATAAAAATAATTTTTTCTATCAAAACAAAGCGCGCTTTCTATGTTCATATTTAAAGCAGAAGCTAAGAAAATAGCTTTTTTAACAGCTTCTTCATTGACTTTAGGTAAAGTACCAAGAAAGCCTAAATCAATTAAAGAAATGTTTGTATTTTCTTCTTTTGAAAATGAGTTTATGGCTTGAGAAAACATTTTAGTTTTTGTATTTAATTCTAAATGAATTTCTACTCCAATAACAGGAACATATTTTTTAGTTTCCATTATTATTCTCCTTTGTTAAAGATTTAATTAAGTCTTCAAAATAAAGTGAATATTTTAATAAATTAGCATCGTCATAAAGTTTGGATTCTACACTTAAGCTAAAAGGTAAGTTATTAAATTTAGCTAATGGAATACTAATTGAAGGATTACCTACTAAGTTAGCTAAAGTCAAAATATAATCTAAAAAATTGTCTTTATCACTAGAAGAATTTTCAATATTTTCAACATCAGGTGCAACTCCGATATAACTTGGAAAGATTACGCAATCATATTGATTTAAGATTTGATTATAGTATTGTTTAATAACTCTTCTTGCTTTTTTTGCTTTGATAAAAAATTTCTCTTGGTTGTCTTTAGCTAAATAATATGAACCTAAAATTAGTCTTTTTTGAAGGTGGTAATCAAATTGTGATCTTGTTTGTTCAAAAATTTGTTCTCAAGTTTGATTTGGTTGCGCATTTGCAAAAGTTAATCCATTAATTGCAGATAAGTTAGAAGTAGCTTCTGAATAAGTTATAATAGAATAAACAGGATCAATGCATCTTAAAAGTTCTTCATCTACATCAATAAATTTGACATCTACATTTTCTTTAATTAATTGGTGAACTACTTTATGAAATGCTTTAGTAACATAGCTTTTTACAAATTTAAATAGGTTTAAAACAGCTACTTTTTTTGGTTTAAAATCTTGTTTGTTTGCTTGAAAATCAAGTGATAATGATTGAATTTCGACATCTTTTGAACTTAAATCGTTTTCATCTTTTCCATAAATAACTTTTGCTACTTGAGCTGCATCATTAATATTATTTGTTAATCAAGCCACAGTGTCTAATGAAGTTGAATAAGAAAATAAACCATAACGAGATACAGCTCCGTAAGAAGGTTTAAAACCTACTTTTCCAACAAAAGCAGCAGGTCTTCTTACAGAATCTCCAGTATCTGAAGCGATTGCAAAAGAGATGTTTTCATTAATAGTTGCTGCAGCCCCAGAAGAAGAACCTCCAACTATTTTGCTTGAATCTAAAGGATTATAAATTGGTCCATTAGCTGAAAATAATCCAAGACCTCCAAGTCCTAATTCATCACAGTTTGTAATGGCAACAGGATTTGCGCCTTCATTAATGAGTTTCTCTATAACAGTTGCATTATAAGAAGGTCTAAAATTTTCAAGTGATTTTGAAGAACCAGTCACTCTATCATAAATATTTGCAAAATTTGCTTTTATAGTAAAGACACTATCACTTAAAAGTTTATTATTATCTTTTAATTTATTCAATTTTTCTTCAAAAATGAAGTAAACTGTGTTATTTTTATCCTCTTTTAAAGTTGCTTTTGCTACTTCAAAATTACCTAAATTCTTAATCATTAATCACCTTCTTAATTACTATTTTTCCATCTTTTGTATGAGTTGAATTTTTAAATAAAATTGCTTGATTTTCCTTCATTTTTTCTTTAGAAAGTAATATATCATCCTTTCTTAAGTATTTTAGATCTTCTAATTTTTCATCAACTCTATCTAATGGCTCAACATTGGATAAATCCAATTTATCTATTTGTTTTAAGCCATTTAACACTTTTTTTTCTTCATCTAAAAGTAAGTTAATAACTTTTTCTGTTGGTTTAAAGTAAAGCAATTTAGCTAATTCTATAATTTTTTCTTTTTCCATTTTTTCCTATCAGTTTGGTAGATTTATAAAAGTTTTATTATTTAAATATTTTAATTTACCTTCTAAATTTAAACAAATTATTTTATAAGAATGAAGAAATAATCTTTTATTTTTTTTACCACCATATTTAGTGTCTCCATAAATAGGATATCCCAGATGTTCTAAGGATACTCTTATTTGGTGTTTTTTACCAGTTAAAATTTGAGCTATTTTTAAGTTTTTAGAACTAAAAAAATGAGTTAATGCAACAGTGGCTGTTTCTTTGTTTGTAACTTGCATTTTTTTTAATTTTTCATTTTTTTCTATCTTAATTTTTACTTCAAATTCCTTCTTAATTTCAATATCTGATTGAAAAATATAGTATTTTAAAAAAGAATTTTGTTTTTTGTTTAATTCCACTAAAGAAAAGTAATTTTTAGCATAAATTATCAAACCAGAAGTTGCCTTATCTAAACGACCGATGTGAGAAGGGGTAAATGAATTAATTTTTTGCGTTTTTAAATATTTTGAAACTTGATTATCTAAACTTCAAACACCATCGTGAACAGCGACATTAATGTGTTTGTTTAACACTAAAATATTTTCATCTTCATAAATTACATCAAAATCAAACTTTATTTTTCTAGGTATATATTTTTTTGTTTGATTTTCTAATTCTTGAGTTTTTAATTTATCTAATTTTTCATTTGTGTAAATTTGAATAATATCATCTTGCTGAACAATGTATTTTTTTGTTTGTGGTTTTTTATTAACTTTAATTTCTTTTTTTCTAAAAAGTTTTTCTATTTGAGAAGTGCTATAATTTTGCAAAATTTTAGCCACAAATTTTAGTAATGTTCTTCCATGATCATTTTCTTTAGCTATTATTTTTAACATAAGATTAAATTTTAAAATAATAATTCATTTTTAAAGCTAAAAAATAGTTTTTTAATACAATAAAATAAGATATATCTTAAATTTTTTGTTTATTAGCTATAAACATTTAACTAATAATATTTTAAATAGTTATTTTTGATAAAAAACCTTCCAAAAGGAAGGTTTTTAGTATTTTTAAATACTATTAAATTCCTAATAAATATTAAAAAAGATTAGTAAAAATTATATAAAAGCTTTTTATTACTAAATAAAATAACTTATTTATAACTAAATTTAAAAATTGAAAATTTTACTTATTTTAGAATGTTCACTATTTTTTTATTTTGTGAAAAAGTAATATTTTTTACTTTTTCTATTGTACAATGGATATATTTAAACTAGAATAATACTGAGGTGATACCCTTTTCTTAATAAAATTTTAAATAACTAAATTAATTATAATTTGAAATGAATGTTTCCCTAAATTTAATGGGAGACATTCATTTTATTTTATCTTTAATTCGTTTGTAATTGTAATAATAAATATAATTTGCAATTGCTTTGTGAAATTGTTTAAAAGTTAAAAATTCTTTTTCGCGACCATAAAAACATTCTCTTTTTAATGTTCCAAAAAATGATTCAATGATGCTATTATCTAAACAATTTCCTTTTCGAGACATGGACTGAGTTATTCCTTTTTGTTTTAATTTTTCTGAAAATTGTTTATGTTGATATTGTGAACCTTGATCACTGCGA
>NZ_KB911489.1 GCF_000383515.1 Mesomycoplasma hyorhinis ATCC 17981 | reverse complement strand
TTTTTTGGGACATTAAAAAGAGAATGTTTTTATGGTCGCGAAAAAGAATTTTTAACTTTTAAATAATTTCACAAAGCAATTGCAAATTATATTTATTATTACAATCACAAACGAATTAAAGATAAAATAAAATGAATGTCTCCCATTAAATTTAGGGAAACATTCATTCCAAATTATAATTAATTAAACTGTTTAAAAATTTTATTAAGAAAAGGGCACCATCTCATAAAAGTGTGTTTTTTTACTTGATTTTGAAGGAAATTAAACTGTTGGACCTCTTTTTACCAAAGCTTCTTGAGGTATTTCAACTTTTTGATTATCTAAGAAATTAGGTTTAAGATATTCAGCTAGTTTATGTGCGAATAAGTCTGTAGGTGAGGAATCATGACCAATAGAGTTTACATATTGAGCATATTTTATTAGAGACTCAATATATTTTCCTCCCTCATAAGCTCTTTCAATTTGATTATTTTCATTTAAATTTAACATTGTATAGCCATCACCACCTACTGAAACAAAGTCATTTGTAGTTAGGTAATAGAATTTGTTATCATCTATAGCTTTGTTGTTGATTTTGAAAGAATTGGGATTAGGTTTTCATAATCATTGTTGTGTTTTAGTTTTGTTATCTAATCCTTTTTCAACTTTTACATCATAAGCAACATTAGAAGAAAGTTGAGCAAAACCACCACTTCTTCCTCTGGATAATCCATAAGCTAATGCTTGTTTAAGAACATCACCTTTTAATCTAATGCTCACAATTCTGTTTCCAAACGGACTAACTCCTAAAACATCACCTTTTGTGATTTCTCCTGGGTTTAAATCCGTTCTTAAACCACCACTATTTACAAGCGCTAATGAATTATCAAGAGTGGCTGGTTCTCATCCTGATTTTGATTCTCAAATTTTTGTTTTAGCAAAATCTCAAGCCATTGAATTAGCTGTCATAACTCCGAGTGAAGTTGCTTTTACTCTACCTATTCAGTATGGTTGTTTGTCTATATCAATTGTTTCAACGTGTTTGAATACACCTGGAGAATTAAAGACAACTACTTTGTTTTCATCATTATATTTTTTTTCTAATTCAGAAATTCAATAACTTGGTAAATCTTTAGTAACAATGTTAATTTGATTAATATCTCTTAAAGATTGAACAATTTTGACAATTTCGCCAGTTAGAGAATCAAAAACTAAATCAATATCTCCTAGTCATTTTGTATAAGCTTCAGTTTGAGTTACTCAAACATTTTTGTTTTCATCTGGTTTGTGAATTTCTACATAAGTGTGTGAGTGTCCATCTAAAATTAAATCTAAACCTCCGTTAGTATTTTGAGCTACTCATTCAGAAGTTCATTCTTGTTTACTTCTTCCAGTTCCTAAGTGAGTTGTTGCAATTATGAAAGAAATTGAAGGATCTTCTTTCTTGATTTCGGCTATTACTTTTTTAGCCTCTTCAACTGGATCTCTAAATTCAACCCAGAAAGAATTTTTTGGATGTGAAGTAATTTTTGTGTCCGGTGTTGTGATTCCAAAAATTGCAACTTTTAATCCATTAGATAATGTTTTGATAATATAAGGTTTAAAAACTCTTTTGTTGAGTTCAAATTTCGGAGGGCGTTTTGCCTTTTCTTCATCTGATAATTTATCTAGTTCAGCTTCTGAAGGTTGTCTTCAATAAATATTAGCTGAAATAAATGGCATAGTTCTATTAAATTCAGCTTTTGTAGTATTTTTGTCTAAATCCAGAATATGTTGGATTCCATAGTCAAATTCATGATTTCCTACAGCTATAGAATCATAACCAGAATATTTTGCAATTTTAGAAATTGTTTCTCCTTGATCAGTATCAGAAAGAGGTAGACCTTGGATTAAATCCCCAGCTGATAAAAGTAAATCTCTATTAAATTTTTTAAGATATAAACCAGTTTTAACCATTCCAGAGTAATTATTGTATTTTCCATCGTCAAATAACAATCTTCCGTGCTCATCATTTGTATGGAAAATTTTGACTGTTCTTAGTCTTGAATTTTCCTTTTTTTCTAATTCATGTAGTCTAGAAAATAAAAAGTTAGCTTCACTAATTAAAGGATCAAGTACAGATTGTGCTTGATAAATAATATTAGTTATTTGATCTGTATCACTTTTTGGTTTTTCATATCTAATATTTTTAATTTTTGTTTGAAATTCTTTGAGTTTATCAGAATATGTTTGAACTGTAGCAAAATATTTATCTCTAATTTCTGCAGATGTTTGAGTGTGAATTTGAGTACAACTAACAATTAAAGGAATTGCTGCTGCAATTGTAGTAAAAGTAGAAAAAGTTAATAAAAATTTTTTCTTCAATTTTGTCCCCTTTTTGATTTATTACTATTAATTATGAATTATAAAAAGAATTTAGGAAAAATAAAAGAACATTTATTAAATTTTTCCTTTTTTTAAAAATCTTTAATTTTTGAAGATAAATAAAGTGTAAAAAAAAAAAAAAAAAACACCCGAAGGTGCCTTTACATCTATAAGCCGCGTTCTGTACTATTTCTAGCGTCAATTATTTATCTAAGTTTAAAAAACTTTTTGTTTTTTATTGAATTCTAAAAAACAAATTCCCCTACCTTCATTTGGGTTTCTAGCTCATGGAGTTTACCGCGTTTCACTTTAATTTAATAAATTCGTCTCTGTGGCACTTGTCGTCTAGGCTTGGATTTATTAGATCCAACATGAACACTACTATCATCTCAGATAGTGCTAGCGCGGACTTTCCTCTACTTTTAAAAAGCAGCAATTGACCGATGTATATAAAATTATAAATTAAAAAATGAAAGGAGACTTAAAATGACTAAAAAAATAAAAATAATTTTAATTGTACTTTTTTCAATTTTATTTTTTACTTTATCTGGTTTGTACATTAGTAGAGAAAATTTTTATAATATTTCACCAATATCCAATTATAAAGAAGATATTAAGGTAAAAATTTCAGGTCAAGTTGTGTTTCCTGGAGAAAAAACTTTTAAAAAAGGAACACTTTTAAAGGAAATTATAGAAAAATTCAAACCACTTCCTAATTCAGATTTATCAGTTTTCAAATTACAAGAAAAACAATTTGAAGATTTAAATTTAGAAATTAAAAAACAAAAACCTTTGCTATCTAATAATTTAAAAGAAGAAGTCTTCAAAAAAATTAAAATTAATAAAAGTTTATTAGCAAAAATACAAGATTTTTTCTTGAAAAATAAACATAGGAAAATAACTTGAGAAGATATTGAACAAATCCCTGGATTGGGATCAAAGAGCTTAGAAAAACTACAAAACAATTTTTCTCTTGAATAATCGTAGTATTAAATTTAATTTTTCTTACTTTAGCATTTGATCAGCATTCAATAGAGTATTTTTTCTTTAGTTTTTTAACCCTAGTGATGTTGTTTTTGTTAAAAGGTTATAATGAAATTTTATTTACTTTGTGCTTCTCTTTTCTTCTTTTTTCTTGATTTTGAATAAATAAAACTTCAATTAAATCTTTTTCTATTCACTCAGAAGTTTCTATTTCTAATAAGAATGCATTGGGAGTTATTTTTAAATTCAATGGTTATAATATCTTTTTAAAAGATAAAAATTTAAATATTTATGACAAAATTTTTATAAGTGGAACAGTAACAAAAATTACTAATAAATCAACAAATTTTAATATAGAAAATTATTTAAAAAGTTTTCACACTTTTTTTGAAATAAAAACTCTAAATTCTTTTAAAATAATTACTAGAGATGAAGGTTGGCAGAACAACATTTTTAAATTTTTATCTTCAGGAAATTTTAATTATTCAAAAATTTTCCCTGTTGCTTTATTAGGCGAAAATTTTATTTTAGATAATGATTTTATAGCAAATTTAAAACAATTAAATATTTACCATATTTTTGTTATTTCTGGCTTTCATTTAGGATTTTTAAGATTATTTATTTTTAAAATTCTTAAATTTTTAAAAATTAATAATTTATTCTCAAACATAATTTTTGTTATTTTATTATCTTTAATAAATTACATTTTAAATTTTCCAATTTCTTTTTTAAGAGCTACATTGTTTTTTGTGTTGTCTTTAGTTAACAAAGTGTTTTTAAAAAATAAATTTAAGAATTTTGAAATTTTATCTTTTGTTGCGATAATTTTTATTTTGTGAAATCCTTTAGTAATTTACTCATTTAGTTATATTTTTACTTTTTTAATTACACTTGTTCTGCTTTATTGTTTATATTTGAAAATAGAGAACAAATTAATAAAAAACTTTATTTCAACTGTTATTGTGCATATTTTTGCTTCAATATTATTGTTATTTTTTAATGAAAAATATAATATTTTTAGTTATCTAAATTCGTTAATTTTTCTTCCCTTTGCTATTTTTATCTATGTTATCGGTTGATTATTTATTTGAGAAAAAAATTTGTTGGATTTTATTGCTCAACATTTACTTTGAATTATAGAAAAAATAGCTAATTTTCAAATTTATATTCAGCTAATAAAATTAAATTTTACAACTATCTTTATTTGCTATATAATTTTTTCAATATGTTTTTTGTCTATGGAACTGACTCATATTTCACGAAGAAAAAAGTTGAACAAATTCTTGCTAAATTCATAGATTTTGAAGTTGTTGATGTTCTTTCGACAGATTCTTTTTTTGATATTATGAATACAATAACAACTAGGGATCTTTTTGGTTCTAATAAATTGTTCATTTTCCATAACTTTTTAGATACAAAACTAACTAACTCAGAAGAAAAAAAGATTGCAAAAAAATTAATAGATAGTTCTAGTCCAGTGATTTTTTTATACGAATTAGAAGAAGAAAATCAAGAAAAAAAGATTTTTTCAAGCTTTTTTTATTCACATTTTTTTAAAAGTTCTAGTGTTTTTAAAACAGAAACATTAAGTGATAAAACAATCATAAAATTTATAAGTAAATTTATAGAAGAAAATCAAGGAACAATTGATGAATCCCAACTTCTTACATTATCTTTAAAACTTCCTTTAAATGGAAGTATTATTGAAAAAGAACTAAATAAACTTTTGTTATATGATAAAAATATCACTGAAGAAAGTATAGAAAATTTATTAACAAAATATGATTCTGATAGTGATTGAAATTTCATAAATGCTTTTACAGATCACGATGTTGCCAGCACATGGAATTTTTATAAAGAAAAAATAAATCAAGGTAAAAAAATTCAATTTTTAATTTCACAACTTAGTTCAAAACTAATGTTAGCTTTTATTTGTTTTCTTTATAAAGAAGAAAAATATAATGAATTTGATATACAAAAAGAACTTCAAATTCATATTTTTCAAGTTAAAAAAGCAGTGCAGTTTTATAAAAAAATAGGAATAACAAAACTTCAAGAATTAATTAAATTATTAGCCAAAATAGATAGAAAAATTAAGTCAAATCAAGTGAATGAAAAAGATGCTTTTGAATACTTCTTACTTATGTCTATAAAATAGTTGATATTTTTTGATTTTTTAGTATAATTCTCTTCGCAATACGTAGAGATAATAACAGTTTTTTAAAAAACTTAATATTTGTTATTGAATGTATATTTTTGAGTATTGCATCTTTTCTATACTAATAAGGAGGTGTAATTTGAACGCTTTTAGAAAGAAAAAAGAAGAATTAGTGCAAGAAATTAAAGATTTGATTAATTCTTCTTCTTCATTAGTTATAGCTGAATATCGTGGATTAACAGTTGCTGAAATTGAAACTCTTAGAAATGAGCTTAAAGAAGCAGGTGTTTTTGTAAAAGTTTATAAAAATAGACTATTTAAAATAGCATCTAAAGAAGCAGGTTTCGGAGATTTAGAACAATCACTAGTTGGTCCAAATTTTTTTGCTTTTGGTTCTACAGATGCAATAGCTCCAGCTAAAATTATTTCAAAATTCGCTAAAACAAATCCAGTAGTTGTATTAAAAGGCGGTATTTTTGAAGGAAAAGTTGCAGATGCACAAGAAATGCAAACAGTTGCAACTTTACCAAACTACGAAGAAGCACTTACAATGCTGGCATCATCTCTACTTGGTGGTTTAAGACAACTTTCAGTTGGATTAAAAATGCTAGTAGATGAAAATAAAATTAATGCATAATTGATCAATTTAGAATCTTAAAAATTCATAAAAAATATTTAAAACAAAAAATAAAGGAATTTAAAATGGCAAAACTTACTAAAGAACAATTTATAGAATCATTAAAAGAAATGAACATCAAAGAAGTTATGGAACTTGTTGAAGCAATGAAAGAAGAATTTGGTATTGATCCTTCAGCAGTTGCAGTTGCGGCAGCTCCAGCAGCAGGTGGAGAAGCTTCAGCAAAATCTGAATTCAAAGTTACATTAAAAACTGATGGTGGTCAAAAAGTTAACGTTATTAAAGTTGTTAAAGAATTATTAGGATTAGGATTAATGGAAGCTAAAAAATTAGTTGACAACTTACCAGCAGTTCTTAAAGAAAATGCAAAAGAAGACGAAGCTAAAGATATTAAAGAAAAACTTTCTGCAGTTGGAGCAGAAGTTGTTGTTGAATAATTTTTAACAAAAAAATCAAATTTTAAAATGGCATTGTTTTGTGTGCCATTTTTACTATTCAATTAGAAAGCAAAAAAGTAGACAAGGAGTAATTAAATGGAATTTAAATTATCAAAATATGGACCTACAACACTACGTAGAGATTATTCTAAAACCAAATTTAGTCTACCTACTCCAGATTTTTTAGATTCACAAAAACAATCTTTTAAATGATTTTTAAAAGAAGGAATTGAAGAAACCTTTAATAAAATATATCCTATTATTTCTACTAATGGAAAAATAGAAATTAGATTTAAAAAAGGTTCTGTAAGAGTTGAAGATCCAAATCAAGACTACACTAATATTAAAGAACTAAAAAGAAAAGGAAAGTCTTTTGTTTGCAAGGTTTTTGCAACACTAGAAAAACTTCAAGTTGAATCCGGTGAACTAGAAAAACAAGAAATTTTATTTGGTGAAATACCTTATATGACTGAAGGTGGAACTTTTATCATTAATGGATTTGAAAAAGTTATAGTTTCACAATTAATTAGATCACCTGGAGTATGCTTTAGAGAAAATGTTAGAAACAGACAAGCTGATGACTTATTTAATAAAGTTGAAATTATTCCTCAACTGGGTTCATGACTTGAAATTTTCCATAGAGTTACAAGAAATGCAACAGATACAGTTAAATTAAGAATAGATAAACATAAAAACATACCTTTAATTACTTTTTTAAAAGCAATTGGTTTTGTTGATAAAGATATAATTAAAAAATATTTTGGTGATTCTCCAGAACTTAGAGAATCATTGAAAAAAGACAAATTTTTAAGAAAAGATAAAGTACAAGAACAATTAGATAGCTTAGAATCTATTTACAGAACAATTAGAAAAGATGACAGAATAACAACAGAAGGATTGAAAAACTTTATTCCTGCTTTATTATTCAATGAACGTCGTTATAACTTATCTAAAACTGGTAGATATATGTTAAATAGAAAATTGAATTTATTAGATAGAATAATTCAAACCTATTTAGCTGAAGATATTTTTGATTCTAAAGGAAAATTATTGTATCCTTTAGGAACTTTTATTACTCCTAAAATTGCAAATGATATTCAATCTAAATTTGAAAATTCAATTCTGCCTTTATCAGAAATCGAAGGTATAGATGAAAATGTTTATGGTCGTCAATTAGAAATTACTAAAAATGAAAATTTAAACACCAGAACAAAAATTATTACCTTAAGAGTTTGACCAAACAAACGTGCTATGGAACAAGATGCTAACAAGGAACAACAAGAAAAATCAGTTCTAGTTATTGGAAATGATCCGACATCAACTGAAATGCATTTATTAATTTCAGACATAGTAGCTATTGTTTCATATTACTTCAATTTACTTGCTAATTTAGGTAAAAATGACGATCCAGATTCATTAGTAAACAAACGTGTTGTTAATGTAGGTGAGTTATTACAAAATCAATTTTTAATTGCTTTATCCAAGCTAGAAAAAAACACAAAAGAAAGAATTTCTTCTAGAGGAGATAGCGAAAAAATTAACATTAAAAACATCACAAATAATAAACCTATTTATAATCAATTCAAAAACTTCTTTAATTCTTCAAAACTTTCACAATTTATGGATCAAATAAATCCTTTAGGTGAAATGGCAAACAAAAGAAGAGTAACCTCTTTAGGACCTGGAGGTCTTAATAGAGAAACTGCACAATTCGAAGTTCGTGACGTCCATGTTACTCACTATGGAAGAATTTGTCCAGTTGAAACACCTGAGGGACAAAATATTGGACTTATTTTAAACTTTGCAGTTTATGCAAAAACTAATCCATATGGATTTATTCAAACTCCTTATTTCCCAGTAGAAAATGGTGTTGTAAATTACGATCCACAAAATATTGTTTGATTAACAGCAGCAGAAGAATTTGGATATACTTTTGCTCAATCTTCTTTATTAGTGGATGAAAATAACAAAATTATTGAACCAGAAATTATTGTTCGTAAAAACTATACTTATTTAACAGTTAAACCAGAACAAGTTGATTTTATAGCAGTTAGTTCCAAACAAATGACTTCACTTTCAGCTAGTGCTGTTCCATTTTTAGAAAACAACGATGCTAACCGTGCGCTAATGGGTTCAAATATGCAACGTCAAGCTGTTCCATTAATTACTACAGAAGCTCCTTATGTTGCTACAGGAATTGAAGCAGATGTAGCTAAATTCTCATCAACTAACATCAGAGCTAGCGAAGATGGAGAAGTAGTTTTTGTTGATTCTAAATCAATTCAAATCAAAAACGAACAAGGAAATATTAAAACTTATCACCTACGTTATTTTGAAAGATCAAACCAAGAAACTTTGATTTTACAACGTCCAATAGTTGAAGTTGGTCAATTTGTTAAGCAAGGTGATTTAATTTGTGATGGTCCTTCTACAGATCAAGGTGAATTGGCTTTGGGTAAAAACGTTTTAGTAGCTTTTTCCACTTGATATGGATACAATTACGAAGATGCGATTATTATTAGTGAAAAACTAGTTAAAGATGATGTTTTTACTTCAATTCATATTCAAGAACAAACTATTCAATTTAGATCTTCAAAAGCAGGTAATGATGATCTTACTAGAGAAATTCCAAATGCTTCACAGAGAAGTAAAAGACACTTAGATGAAAACGGAATTGTCCGTATTGGATCAGAAGTTAGTGCAGGTGATATTTTAGTAGGTAGAACTTCACCAAAAGGAGAAGATAATCCAACACCTGAAGAAAAATTAATGAACGCAATTTGAGGTAAAAAAGCCTCATCTCAGAAGGATACTTCATTAAAAGTTAAACACGGTGATGGTGGTACAGTTATTGATGTGCAAATTCTTTCAAGAACTCGTGAAGATAATTTAGAAGACGGTGTTGAAAAAATCATCAAAGTCTTTATCGCTCAAAAAAGAAAAATTAAAGTTGGGGATAAAATGGCCGGAAGACACGGAAACAAAGGAGTTATTTCCTTAGTTTTACCAGTTGAAGATATGCCATTTTTAGAAGATGGAACACCAATTGATATTCTTTTAAATCCACAAGGTATTCCTTCACGTATGAACATCGGACAAATTCTAGAAATGCACCTTGGTATGGTTGCTAAAAAATTAGATATTAAATTTGTTTGCCCAGTGTTTGACGGAGTTAAATTAGATAAAATGAAAGAATTGTTTAATCAAGCAGGTATTCCAGAATCAGGTAAATTTACTTTATACGATGGAATCACAGGTCAACCTTTTGACAATGATGTTTCAATCGGCTATATGTATATGTTAAAACTACAACACATGGTAGATGATAAAATGCATGCACGTTCTGTTGGTCCATATTCACTAACAACTCAACAACCACTTGGAGGAAAAAGTCAAAACGGTGGACAAAGATTTGGAGAAATGGAAACCTGAGCTCTTGAATCCTTTGGTGCTTCATCTGTTTTACTTGAACTTTTAACTTACAAATCAGATAATATTCAAGGTAGAAATGCTTTATACAACAATCTAGTTTCAGGAGGAAAAATACCAAAACCAGGAACTCCAGAATCCTTTAACGTTTTAGCATATGAACTAAGGGGATTAGGTATTAAACTAGAAGTTCACAAAAAAGAAAATCAAGAAGAAGATCCAGAAGCAAACGCTGAAAATGCTTCAAATCCTGAAGAAATGTTGCTTGAAGATGCTTTTGATCAAGAATATTTTGAAAGCCAAATGTCTAAAGTAGAAGATTATCAGGAAGATTACGCTGATGATGATTTTGAAGATGAATTTGATCATTTTAAATAAACAAAAGGAAGAACACTAAATGAGTACAAATAATAAAACTGATACAAAAGTTTCTCGTCAATATGCCAAAATTTACGAGAATACAATTGAAAAAATTTCTTTAGCTCTAGCTACTCCTGAAAACATTTTAGAATGATCAAGAGGAGAAGTAACTAAACCAGAAACAATTAATTACAAAACCTTCAAACCAGAACGTGGTGGGCTTTTTGATGAATTAATTTTTGGTCCACTAATCGATTACAAATGTCCTGTTTGTGGAAAAAAGTACAAAAAATCTAATGAAAACACAATTTGTTTAGCAACTAAAGAATGTGAAGAGTTAAAATCAAAAATTTTACCCAAAATTGCTCGTCGTTATTCAATGGGTCACATTGCTTTAAATTCTCCTGTTTTACACTTTTGATTTTTCAAAATTGATCACTCAATTATTTCGAAATTACTAGGTTTAAGAAATGAAGAAACTGGAAAATCCGTTTCCAAAGCTTCATTAGAGTCTTTAATTTACTACAAATCCCACATAGTTTTAGAAACAGGTGGTTTAAAATCTTTAGCTAAAAATAAAATTATTGACATTTCAGAAGCTGGTGTAATTTACAAAAATGCACTACAAGAAATCTTAGAAAAATTTGAAGAAGATTCAGAAGAATATCAAGACATTTCCGCAGCTTTAACAGATCTTACTGAAGTAGCTACTTCTAAAATCGGTAGAGATTACGGAATAGATTTTTATGAACTAAACGAAATTATCGAAGAGTACTCAGATGCTCGAATTTCTACAGGAACTAAAGCAATTGAGTATCTTTTAGAACATTTAGATTTAAAAGCTGAAAAAGAAAAAGTTGAACAAGAAATTCAAGAAGTGCAAAACAGTACTAGTCTTTCTAAAAAAGATTCAACTAAAAACCAAAAAAGAGACAAACTTTATAAAAGATTACAAGTTATTAATGCTTTTTTAAATTCAGGTCAAGATCCCAAATCAATGATTATTAAAAATCTTCCTGTTATTCCAGCTGATTTACGTCCATTAGTGCAATTAGATGGTGCTCGTCATTCTACTTCAGATGTTAACGAACTTTATCGTCGTATTATCATTAGAAACAACCGTTTAAAAAGATGATATGAAACAGATGCTCCCATTTTAATTATTCAAAATGAACTAAGAATGATTCAAGAAGCTATCGATGCTTTAATTGATAATCAAAGAAAATCACCAAATCCAGTTACTACAAAAGATAATCGTCCACTTAAATCCATTTCTGATGCATTAACAGGTAAAAAAGGTCGTTTTAGACAAAATTTACTTGGAAAACGTGTTGATTATTCAGGTAGATCTGTTATTGTTGTAGGTCCAAAACTTAAAATGCACCAAGCAGGTTTACCGCGGAAAATGGTGGCTAAATTATTCGAACCTTGAATTATTAGAAGACTAATTGAACAAAATAGTGCTCCTTCTATTAAAACAGCAAGAAAAATGATTGAAGAAGAAAATCCACAAATTTGACCACATGTTGCAGAGGTAATTAAAAATAAACCAATTTTACTAAACAGGGCACCAACTTTACACCGTCTTTCAATTAGAGCTTTTGAACCTGTTTTAGTTCGTGGTAAAGCTATTCAATTACATCCACTTGTAACAACAGGATTCAACGCTGACTTCGATGGTGACCAAATGGCTGTGCACGTTCCTATTTCGCCTGAAGCTATTAGAGAAACTAAAGAGTTAATGTTTGCAAATAAAAACATTTTAGGACCAAAAGATGGTGAACCAATTGTTAACCCTTCACAAGATATGATTTTGGGTCTTTACTATCTTTCACAAGAAAAAGATGATGCTAAAGGTCAAGGTCGTTATTTTGGTTCTTATAACGAAATGATGAAGGCATATGAAGTAAAAGTGCTTGATTTGCACGCTAGAATAGCACTTCCTTTTTCAGAGATTAAAATCAAAAAATCAAATGCTTTACAAGAAAATAAATACATCATTTCAACAGTTGGAAAGTTTATTTTAAATAGAATTTTTCCTGATAATTTCCCTTTTATCTTTGATAATAAAGTTGATGATTTAGAACTAAATTATGATAACCAGTTAGCAAAATATTTAGTGCCAATGGGAACAAATATTCCACAATACATCCAACAACTTCCTTTAAATGCTGCACTAACTAAAAAAGATATTGCTAAAATAGTACGTCAAATTTTTGATACTTATGATTACGTAGTTTCAAAAGAAGATGTAGCTAGTGTAATTAATAAATTAGATTTTGAAAATTATCACGATTCTTTACTTTTGTACAAAAAACTACTGGATTTCAAAGGTGAACCACTTTCTATTACTCATGCAATGAAACTAGCTGAATTTACAACAGCTGAATTTGAACTTCTAACAAGAATTAACAACATCCATTCAGTTAATAAAATTAGAGTTTTTGAAGTAAAAGACAAAGTAGAAATTCTTGAAAAAGTGTGATTTAATTATGTAAATGTAGTTGCAGCTATTTTAGATGATATTAAAGATCTTGGATTTGTGTACTCTACAAATTCTGGTGTTTCTATGTCTATTTCTGATATTAAAATAGCACCAAAAAAACAAGAATATCTAAAAGAAGGTGAAGACTATATCAATCAATTAAACCACTTCTACGCACAAGGTTGAATCACTGATGATGAAAGATATATTCTTTCAATTAACAAATGAACGGCTGTAAAAAATGAAATCCAAAAAAATCTAAACGAAACAGTTGAACTTGATCCAAAAAATTCACTAGTTATTATGATGAAATCAGGAGCTAGATCAAATATGTCTAACTTCGTTCAATTAGCTGGAATGCGTGGATTGATGGCAAATAACGTTAAAGCTCTAAAGGTAGATGCTGAAAATGAAAGAGTTGTTCGTTCAATTGTTGAAGTGCCAGTTAAATCTTCATTCTTAGAAGGTCTTACATCATTTGAGTTCTATTCTTCAACACACGGTGCTCGAAAAGGACTTACCGATACAGCGCTTAACACAGCTAAATCAGGTTATTTAACTCGTCGTTTAGTTGATGTAGCACAAAACATTGTTGTTACTCAAAATGATTGTTTTTCTGACTTTGGATTTGTAGTAAAACAAATTATTGATACTAAAACAAACACAACAATTGTTCCTTTAGCAGAAAGAATTGAAGGTAGATTTTTAAACAAAGATGTAGTAAGTCCAGATGGTGAAGTACTAGCACAAACAGGTGATTTTATTAATGCCCATTTAGCTAAAAAAATAGTTGATTCTGGAGTAACAGCAGTCGAAATCCGTTCCATTTTATCTTGTCATACTAAAAATGGTGTATGTAAAAAATGTTATGGTAAAGATTTAGCAACAAACAGATTAGTAGCTATTGGTGAAGCAGTTGGAATTATTGCTGCACAATCAATCGGTGAGCCTGGTACACAGTTAACAATGCGTACTTTCCATACCGGAGGGGTTGCTGGTGTTGAAGATATTACAGGTGGATTTACTCGTTTAATTGAACTAATCGATGCACACGAACATCCATGAGGTCGTCCTGCACAAATTTCTCCAGTGCACGGAGTTGTTGCTAAAATTGAATCAGTTAAAAACAAAGAAGATGGACAACTTACAGGTTCTACTTTAATTACAATTGAGTACAAAAATGAAGAAAATTTAGATGCATACAAAATAATTAGAGTTGCTTCAAATCAAAAATTAAGAGTACAAATCGGTGATAAAGTTGTTCCAGGTCAAAAACTTGTTGAAGGTCCAATTATTCTAAAAGAATTATTAAATTACGCTGATGCTAGAACATTACAAAACTATCTTTTAAAAGAAATTCAAAGAATTTATCGTATGCAAGGTATTACAATTTCAGATAAATATATTGAAATTATTATTAGACAAATGCTTTCAAAAATTCAAATTATTGACAATGGAGATTCAGATTTCTTCATCGGTTCAATTGTAGATATTTTTGATTACCAAGAAGTAAGTGGAAAACTAATAGCAGAAGGAAAAAGACCTCCTTTTGGAAACATTATCATTAAAGGAGCAAAACAAATTCCTTTACTTTCTAACTCATTCTTAGCTGCTGCATCATATCAAGAAACTTCAAAAATTTTAGTTCATTCAGTAATTTCTTCTCAAGTTGATAGATTAGAAGGTCTTAAAGAAAACATTATTGTTGGTCACAAAATTCCAGCCGGAACAAACTCTAATTTTGAACATAAATCCAAATATGACATTAGAGATCCATATTCATTCTTTAAACCACAAATTAATAAAAATCGTTAATCAAATATAAGATAATAATTAAAACTAGGAAATTTTCCTAGTTTTAATTTTATTTTTATTTCAAATAATAACATAGTAAAATAATAAAAAGCTTGAAAAAAGAAGCAAAGATAAGGTTTAATATGCAATTTAATCATTTGATAAAAAATTTAAAAAATCAGGATAAAATTTTAGTTAAAAAAATACCAGATTTAAGACTAGTAGTGAATAAAGTGTTTGCACTTGAGGCAAAATTTATTTACTTAATTGGTGAATTTGGAGCTGGTAAAACTGCTTTTGTAAAAGAATTAGCTAAAACTTTGAATATTGAACAAGAAGTTACTTCTCCTTCATTTAATTTTATGTTTTCATATGATAAACTAGTTCATATTGATCTTGATAATTACAATTCTGATTTATCTGAATTTGAAGATTATTTTGAAGATAAATACGTCGTTATCGAATGAGCTAATAAACTAAAATTTCTATATTCAAATTCATTAGTAATTTACATAAAAATCCTTGAAAATGAAGAAAGAGAGTTCAATCTTTATTGATAAATATGAAAATATTTCTTGACACTACATCTGATTTTTTTGCTCTTATTTTATTTAACTCAGATTTTGGTTTTGTTGATAAACAAATTATAAAAGTTTCAAAAAAAGTAGAATTATTAGCTGATGAAGTAGAGCAAATACTACAAAAACACAAGCTAAATATTAAAGATATTAAAGATTTTTACTTAAATTTAGGCCCTGGATATTTCACAGGTTGTAGAATTTCTTTAGTTTATGTAAGAACTATTTCTCAACTAACAAAAGCAAATATTTGAACCACAAACATATTTGCTCTTTTGTCATTTACAAAGAAAAAAGAAGCAAATTATTACATTAATTCTTCAGGTTTACACTTTTTTAGTGCAAAAGCTAAACAAGGACAATTACTATCTCAAGTCTCACAAGTTTTAAAAGATAACAAAGAAGTCAATCAAATAGATTATGAATGAATTTGTAATAATTTTGAACTAATTACAAACATTTTCAAACAAGAAACTAATATATTATCAATTCATCCTTTTTATGCAAAAGATCCTAGTGGAGTACAAAACTAAAATCTAGCAAGCTTACCTTTGATTATTAATTATTTACTTTGTATAACTTCATTATTTGCTTGTTTTTGCTTTGTTTTTGTTCATTTTCTTTTTTAGGTGTTTTAAAAAAAATAAAAAAATAACACTGATAAGATCAGTGTTATATACAAATTTTTAAAAATTATTTAAAAGCACTTGCGTCAAAAATTACTTTGTCTTTGTCTGTTATCACAACATCTTCTTTTTTGATTGGATTTTCTGAAAAAGCTTCTTCATTTATAGTTAATTGGTTTATGAATTCTGTAGGTAGTTTAATTGAAGAAATTTTGTTCTTTTTAAAAGCTGCTTTTGCAATAGAAGTTAAATTTTTTGCTTTTTCTAAATCTAAATTAGTTAATTGATTATTAAAAAATGCACCAACTCCTATTTTTGATAATTCCACATTGGATTGTGGAATTGCAAAAGAGATTTTTTGAATATTTGAACTTGCAAAAGCTTCATCTTCTATAGATTGTAGGCTATTTGGTAAGACTAAAGAAGAAATTTGATTATTTTTAAATGCTTGTTTTTTAATTGTGGTCAGTGCAGTAGCTTTTGAAAAATCAAGTTCAAGTTTTCTTTGTTGTTCATTATAAATCGCTGGATCTAAGAAAAAAGCTCTTTTTTCTATAGTTTTTAAGCTTGCAGGGAAAATAATTTTGGATAAATAATAAACAACAGAAATATTTTTTTGATCTCCTGTTCCTGCTTTAGTGTATGTTCTTGATTCAGCACTATAAAAAGCATTTTCAGGAATTTCTGTTAAATTAGTAGAGGATAAATCTAAAGTAAAAGAAAAATAATTAGTTTTTGTGTTGTTAGGTCCATTTATTTCAATAGTTGGATTAATTTTTACATATTTGTCTATATTAGCTTGATCTCCACTTAAAAATTGAGAAGAAAAACTTGCTGTTGAACCACAGGAAATGAGAGTTATTATTGGAGTTGTAATTACTAATGTACTTAATAAGTATTTTACTTGTTTTTTCATAGTCATATTATTTTACTAAAAATAAACAAAAAGCCTTAAGATTAATTTAAATTTCTTCATATTTTTAATAATTTTTTAGAAGATTTACTTTATAAAATATAATTTTGACTTTAAAGGAAAAAACATGATAATTTCAATTTTAGCCATGGGCAAAAATAATTTAATAGGAAAAGGCGATGATTTACCTTGGTATGTAAAAGAAGACTTTGATTTTTATAGAGAACAAACAAAACATCATGATATTTTAGTAGGAAAAAATACTTTCTTTACTTTACCAAAATCACTTCAAAAATGAAGCAAAATTTATATTGTTAGTGATGATAAAAATTTTAATTACGAAAATGAAAATGTGAAAACAATAAATAATTTTTCTAATCTAATTAAAGAATATCAAAATCATCCTAGTAAACATTTGTTTGTTTCAGGAGGATATACTTTGTACAAAAGCATTATAAATGAGTGTGATCAATTAATAATTTCCTTTATCAAGGGAGAACACTCTGGTGATATTTTTTTAAATGAACTAAAATGAGAAAAATTTGAAGAAATTTCTTCAAAAGATAAAGGAAAATTTATAGTAAAAAAATATAAAAAGACAAAGTAATTTGATAAAATTTTTTTTGGTTTAAAAAAATATTTAAAAAAATGGAGGAATTATGAACTTAAAAAGCAAATTAAGAAGCTTTTTAGGTGCTACTGCACTTGTGTTGCCAGTAGCATTTTTTGCTTCTTGCCAAACAAGATTTGATCAAGTAAATGACCATAAATTAGTGATTGCTCACACTTTTAATAGTAGAGAAGGAAGGTTTTTAGCATTAGATCAAATTGTTAAGCTTTGAAATGAAAGTGAAAAAGTTAAAAACAAAGAAGAAGGATTTTATCCAATAACACTAAATCGACAATTTGCGCAAACTTATGCAGAACAAGGTAATGCTTTAGAGTTAAAATTAAAAGCAAAAAACGCTAACCAATTAGTTAATTTAATTTTTGGTTATCCTACTTTAGCTGCTGTTGCATCCCAATATGATATGAGTTTAAAATATTCAGATTTTCCAAGTTTGCAAAATGCAATAAAAACAACTTTTCCACCTGAATTTCTTCAAGAAAGCAAAGAAATTGCAGGATTAAATCCAAAGGAATATTGAATAATTCCTAGTTTAAAATCTTCAAGAACATTACTAGTTAATGGACCTGTTTTGAATTATGTAGTTCAACAAGCTACAACACAAGGTACTAAAAAAGCAACAATAAAACAAGAAGATAAAATTTGATTTGAAAATTTAGATAAAGAAAAAACTGACACCGAATATATTAAAAAAGTATGAGGTGATTATGTTCCAATTCCACTTGAACAAGGTGGTTTAGAAGGTTATGAATTTTCTAAAAGTAGTTTAGAAAATTATCAAGATTTTTTTGATTTAATTTCTAGAATTAGAAAATCATTTCCTAACAATTTTGAAGAATCTAAAAACAAAAATAAAGACAAAAAATTCATTATTGGAGTTGATGATATAGGAAATTCACTTTATTCTATAGCTTTTGCAAATGCAAATGCTGATTTTAGTAAATTTTTATTTAGTTTAGAAAAAAAACCAAATGCAAAAAATGATTCAGATACAGTTATAAAATATGCAACATTTTTAGACGATAAAATATCACCAAGATACCAAACTGCTCTTAAAACTTTTAATCAAATAGATAAATTATTAAAAGAAGATGCTATCTATTTTTATGGATTAGTCCAAGGAAATCCTCCTTCTAATACTTATTTAAATGATCATCATATGCTATTTGCAATAACAACAACTTCAAATTACAAAAACAGATTTGCAACTCCACTAGACAGAATTGACATTTTAGAATTTCTAAAAGATCCTGTCACCCAAAAAGAATTATTAAAAACAAGAATTAAAAATTCATTAGATGTAAGTTCAACACCTGTTTATGCTGCATTTTCACCTACTAAAGAAGAAGCTGAGCATGGAATATTGTTTAAATTTACTTCAATAAATAACAAATCCAGTGTTCCAACAGGAAGTTGATGAACATACAACAGCAACAATACTCAAACAAATTATATGCTTAAATTCAAAAGCTATGCTGTTAAACAATCAAATAACAAATTATCAGTTGAAACTTGAGATGCAAATCCTACTTCAGCTCAAGTTAGAGAACTGGATTCAAATACAGAATTTTTAAATTTAATTAATTCTTTAAATAAACCAAATGCTTCAAAAAATGAAGCAAAAAATACTCAATGAAAAGCTTATTTCTTCAACAAACCTGAGAGTTTTAAAAAAGAAATTCCAACCGAATTTAAAGCATTTAATAACTTAAATTTACTTGATTCAAGTGCTACAACTTTGGAATGAATTAATATAGATAAAACAGTGGTTTATAAAAAATTAGATGCTGATAAATCTTTAAACGAAGATGAAATTCATTTCCTAATTGAACCAAATAAAAAAGATATAAATAGTACAAAAAAATTAGTTACTTTCCAAGGTCCTGGTTTGATTGGAATTCATGCAAATAAAGAAGAAGATTTAGCAACTGCTAATTTCTTAAAATGATTTATTAGTGAAAAACAAAGCTTTAAATATAAAGAAAAAGAAGGTGAACCAGAAAAAACTTTCCAAGGAACAGCAAATGAATATCTTGGATTTAGAGGAAATTATTTAGCACCAACTAATGATAATTTAAGTAGTAATCCAGATGATTCATCAAAATTCCCACAAAATAGATTATTTAAATTACTCTTTAATACTTTCCAAAATGTTAAACTCCATCCAGAAGAAAATGTTGTATTTTCTGAACCAGCTGGTAGTTTATCAGGAGAATTAAGAACAAATATTACAAAAGCATTTATTAGTTATTCAAACCAAATAAAATCTTCACCAAATACACCACATAATTACGAGACTTTTGTAAAAAATCTTAAAGACTTATTTTCTCCTAAAAAAATTAAATAATTTTTTAGCAGTATCAATTTCTTAATCAAAAAAAGTTTCATTTTTGAAAAATAATATATAATAAACGTATGATAAGTACAAAACTCAATAAAAGCCTTTATTTTGTTTTCAAAAAAGCTTTTACTGAGTTTTTTTATTTAAAAAATGAGGAAAGTATGAAGAAATCTTTTATTAACAAAACTAAAAAAATTATATTAGCAACATTAGCTCTTTCACCAGTTTTAGCTTTAATATCTTGTGGTGATACCAGATTTGATCAAAAAGATGATAATTTAATTAAATTGGGTTATTCTTTTTCTTCTGCAGGAAGAGAAGCAAAAGCAATTAATCAAATTATTTCCAAATGAAATTCATTTGACACTGATGCAACTAGAAAAGCAAGTTTTCCAAATTATCTCAAAGCTACTCAAGCAGAATTTCAAAATGGTTACGGCGGAGCAGCTCAAACTATCTCACAAAAACTAAAAGCCAAAGATCAAACATCTTTAGTAAATTTAATTTTTAATTATGACTCTGTTTTAGCAACTATTAATTCTTACAATATGACACTACCATTCGTTTTAGATAGAGATAATAGTTCCAAAAACACAGAAGATCAAAATAAAATTAACAATTTTTTAAAACAAAATATATCAGATATTTTTTTAAAAAACAATACTTATATTCCAGGAATAACAACAAACGGAATTTACTCTATTCCAATGGGTAAATCTTCTGAATTACTAAGTATTGATGGAATTCTTTTAGGTTTTATTATTAATGAAGCTACTAAAGCAAGTCCAACTCCTGCAACTATCAAATCAGAAGATGCTGAATTCTTTAAAAAATATCAAGATATGGCAAAAGATGAGAAAAAAGCAGACGATATTACTCAAATTAAGAAAAATTGAAAAGAATATAAACATTTTAGTAAAGAAGAAGGTGGATTGGGAGGTTACGAATTTTCTAAAGCAGCTTTTTCAAATTACACAGATTTAATTGATTTAGCAAGAAGAGTTAAAAAATCATTCCCTCAAGCAAAAGAAGAAAATAATCCTTTAAATAGTGCTGCAAATGTTATGGGAATTGATTCGATTGCAAACACAGTATTTGTTTTATCTTCTTCAATAAGTGAAGGTAACAAAGAAAATGAAGTTGTATCAGTAACTGATAAAAAAGCAAACTTTACAAAATATAGAGATAAAAATTCCAATAGTTACAAAAATTTCAAACAAATTTGAGATTTACTATATCCAGGAATAGAAGATGAAACAATTTTAATTACAGAAAAAGGTCAATATTCTTCAGACTTTTTAAAAAATCACCAACTACTTTTTTTCACTGGTTCAACTGCAGGTTATTCACATAGCTTTGTTGAAGATAGTTCAGCAAAAAACAACAAAGTTTTCCAACTAGAAACAACTTTAAAAACAACAGATAACAAAGATAAAAAAATAGTTAAAAATGTAGATACAAGATATACTTATGAATTATTAAAAACATCTACTCGACCTCAAGAAAAAGCAATAGCTTATGTAAAAGATTTAACAAAAAGAAATGTTTTACCAATTTACTTAAATTCTGATTTACCAACTAAACCTGTAAAAAATTCTTTAAAAGTAGATGACGAAGCAGGGACCAAAATTAAAGAACTTTTAGAAACAGACAAATCTTATTGAATTAGTTCAGATAAATCTTTTGCTGATTTTGTAACTTCAAATAATATTGGTAATGATGTGATTTTAAAAGCAGGAAATCAAATAGCTGGAAGAAACTCTTTTAGTCTTTTCTTTATAAATAAAGCTTCCAATAAATTAATTGAAAAAACTTCTTCAAGCCAATTAAATGAGGATGAATTAATTTCTTTAGAATCTCCAAAAAAATTTTCTTCTAAAAATAAAAAATTTGTTGTTCCTTTACAAGGTCCTAATTTAATTGGTATTCATGCTTCAGATAAAGAAGATAAAGCAACTGTTGAGTTTGTAAATTGATTATTAAGATCTAAAGAAGATTGAGATGCTAATCATAAACAATTAACTCCATATGAATTTTTCAAAGTTTCAACTAATTACATTAATTTAACAAATTCATCACTTTCAGAAACAAATCCAAAATTAACTAGAGGTGCTAAAACTGCATTTGATGTTCTTAAAAAAGCAAAAGATGATCCAAACAATTTTATAATTCAAGAAGATGCTGTTGATGCAAAATCAAGTCCATTTAGAGAATCATTAGTAACTACCTTTAATGCAGTGGTTAATAAAAATTCAAGTTCATCAAATAAAACAGTTACTTTTGATCAATTTTTAGAGCTACTAAAACAAAATTTGGGTCCATTATTTAAAAAATAGTTAATAATGAAAACAAATTTTAAATATAAAAAATCCTTCTTTTTTCTTCCTATAATCTCTTTTTTACCCACTATTGTTTTAGTCTCTTGTGGTGATAATTTAAATTTTGCTCAACAAACCATTAAACACATTGATTCTCAATCAAATGCTTCAACACCTAAAATTGGTTTTAGATTAGATACTTTTGAAAAATCTCCTCTAGAAGATATTGAAAATCCACAAAGTCAATATTTTAAAGAAATATCCAAATTTTTAAATCACTCATATGTATGAACACAAGAAGATAAAAAAAGATACGATGGATTAGCATATTCACTTCCTTCAAAAGAAAAAGGTTTTACAGCTTTGGCTGCAACAATAGTAAAATGAAACGATGGTGATACACCAACAATAGCTTTAAACCAAACAGGCTGAGATAAACAAATTAATGTTAGAATTAAAGACGTTGATACTCCTGAAAAAGGTAAAAAAGAAGGAAATCAATATGTTGAAACTCAAGGTTTAGAGCATAAATTTGCTACAGATGCTACAAACTTTGCGCAAAAATTAATTCCTGTTGGCTCAAAAGTTACTTTCCTATTTTCTGGTGAAGTTAAAAAATCATATGAAAGATATGTTGGAACAATTTTAATAGGACATGATGGCATATACAGAAATTATTCAGTTGAAGCAAATCAAGCAGGTTTTTCAGTTACAACAGGAGATTACAAAAGTGTAATTTCAGAACAAGCCACAAAATATTATTGAGGTTTAGCACAATCTGCTGTCATAGAAAACGCAATTAACAAAAAGTTTGGATTTTATAAATTATTAAATTCAGATGTATCTACAAAATCTATTTTAAATATGATGTCAACTGTATTTGTGACAAGAGGAACAGGTAATCTTTTAAATTTTTTAAAAACACCAGAAACTGAAAATGAAAATATAATAGATTATTATAACTGAGCAAAGACTCAACCTTAATTTCTTAGTTTTAGAGAGAAGTTTATTATGCAAGTTAACCAAGAAAAAATTAATTTTATTAAAGAAACAAAAGAAAAAACAGACAAGTGATTTAAGACTCAAGAAGATAATTGAGCTATAGAAATAAAGGAATTAACAATAGATTTTGGTGAAACTTTAGCAGTTGACAAAATTAACTTAAAAATCAAAAAAGGGATTTTATTAACATTATTAGGACCATCTGGATCGGGGAAAACCACAATTTTAAATGCAATAGCAGGACTTATTACACCAACCTCAGGAGAAATATTTTTTGAAGGTCTAGATGTTACTAAAAGTACTCCACAAGATAGAAAATTAGGTCTAGTTTTTCAAAATTATGCACTTTATCCTCATTTAAATGTTTATGACAATATTGCTTTTCCACTAACAAATGATAGTGCTTGAAAACAAAAAACAAGAGAAAAATCTTTATATGCAAGACATCAAGCCAATATTGTTGTTTTAAAAGCTAATGGTTGCACTAGTGAAGAAATTCAAGAATACAATAAGCTAATTTTGAATCATTTTGATGTTTACAAAAAAGTTGAAAAACATTATAACAACTCAAAATCTAATCTTTATAAACTTTTATTTGAGCTTAATAATAAAAGACAATTAATCGAACTTTATAAAGAAGCAGAAATTAAAAAATTAAATGAAAAAACCATTAAAAAATTAGCAGAAATTAAACAACAAAAATACACTAATTTCTTAAAAACTAAAATTCAAAATAAGTTTCCTTTTTCTTCATTTTTGAATAGACTTGAATTTTCATTTCGCGAATTTTTAACTGGTTTAAAATTAATAAATATAAAGAGAAAAGAAGCAAAAAAAGAAATAATAAATTTTGAATCAATCACAAATACTCAAGATCTTCAAAATTATTTTTCTTTCAATCTTAAAAAAATAAAAACTGATTTTAAACAACAAAAAAAGACATTATTGCTTCAAATTAAAGCTGAAAAACAAAGAATTAAAAAATCTTCTGAATTAATTGAATTAAAACAAACTAAAAAAAATATTCAAAAAAGTAAAGAAATAACTTTAAATCTTTATTTAGAATACGAAAAAAACCTAATTCAAAAATTTTCGTTAAATTTGGATAAATTATCACCAGCTCAAAAAGAGGAATATGAAAAGTTCAAAGCAGAAGATATTTCTTTAAAAACAGCAATTAATAATGAAATATTAAAAACAGCAGAAAAAGTAGAAATTACAAAAAATTTACATAAAAAACCAACAAAACTTTCTGGTGGTCAACAACAAAGAGTTGCAATTGCACGAGGAATTGTTAGACAACCACAAATTTTGTTAATGGATGAACCACTTTCTAATTTAGATGCTAAACTAAGAGTTCAAACAAGACAATGAATTAAAAAAATTCAATCTGAAATAGGAATAACAACAGTTTTTGTAACTCATGATCAAGAAGAAGCAATGTCAATATCAGATGTTATTGTCTGTATGTCTACAGGAAAAATTCAACAAATAGGTTCTCCTTTAGAACTTTATAATTATCCAAAAAATGAGTTCGTTGCAAAATTTTTAGGTGTTCCTGAAATGTCAATTTTTACAGCAGATTTAACTGATATAAAATTTTCATTTTTAGTGGATATTCTTGCAAAAAGAAGCATAGTTTACAAACAAAACAAAATCAGAGTTGGAATCCGAGCGGAAGATTTGATTGAAACTCAACAAGATAAGTATATGTTTAAAGCAACAATAGATTCTGTTGAATATTTAGGAAAAGAAATTCTAGCCAAAGTTGTTGTTGATAATGTAGAAACATTTAATATTTTCTTGAAAAATAAAGAAAACTATAAAAAAAATGAGGAAATTTTCTTCAATTTTTCCAGTTCTAAACTTCATCTTTTTGATATTGAAACAAGAGAGAGGTTATAATGAATTTGTGATACAAGTTGCGTTTAAAATTGTTAAAAAAACAAACACATTTTGAGCTTGGAATCCTTTATAAGCAACAAAAATTTTGAAAACCATTTTTGTTATTGCTTCCTTCAATTTTAATAATTTTACTTTTTACTTTACTTCCTTTTATCTATGCTGTTAAAGAATCAGTGATATTAAATGAAGATGAAAATAACAAGTCTTTAGTTCACTTTGGATTTTCAGCTTTTAGTGATGTTTTAGAAGATCCATTTTTTCAATTAGGAATAAGGAATTCAACAATTTTTGCTATTGTTTCTCTTCCAATTACTTTAATGATTTCGCTTTTAATTTCTTCAACAATTGCAAGTATTTATCGTAAATGGGTAAGAGGTTTTTGACAAACAATTTTCTTCTTACCATATGTCACATCAGGAATTGCTGTTTCTTTAGCTTTTTCTTATGTTTTTGCAACAGAAGGTGGATTTGTAAATAATTTATTCAATAGTAAAACAAGATGACTAAATAGTGGAGATGCAAATTCGTTTTATGCATTAGTAGTTATATTGTTTTCAGGAATTTGACGTTCACTTGCTTTTCAAGTTTTAATTTTAACAACTGCAATGTTATCTGTAAATCCAACATTGTATAAAGCAGCTTCAATTGATGGGGCTAGTTCATTTAAGCAATTTTTTAAAATAACACTTCCTTCAGTATCTAGAACAATTAATTTTTTAATAACAATGGGAATAATCGGAGGTATCAAAGTCTTTCCAATTGGTATTTTTTCTGATGCAGATATTGCCCAAAGTAATGGTGGTTCAACAATTTTACTTTATATTTACAAGCAAGTTAGAAGCTCAAACTTCACATTCGCTGGAGTTTCCACAATTTACTTGTTTATTTATGGTTTAGCTCTTTCAATTGTGCTCAAAAAAGGAATAAACACAATTTTATTGATCATATGAAAATTAGGAGAAAGAAATGTACGGAACAAAATTAAAGCTTCTCATTTTCTTAAGAAATAAGTTAGCAATTTTAAAAACTAGAAGAGCAGCAGAGTTAATTTCTTCACAAGTAAAAGAAACCTCAATATGAAAAAATGTTGCTTCTTTTATATTTAAATTTGTAGTTTTATTTATTTTTGGTATCTTCATCATTTTTCCTTTTTATTTTATGATAACTTATGCACTAGCTCCCAAAGAGCAAGTTATTGATTCAAGAGTTCAAATTTATTATCCACGCTCTTTAGAATGAAGTAATTTTTCTGCAGCTTTTCAAGAAGGTTATGGTCAAGCTTTAGGTTGAACAATTTTAATCACTTTAATTTCAGTAATTGGAAAAATTTTCTTTTCAATGACATTTGGTTATGCTTTTTCACTTAAAAAGTGAAAATACAAAAAAACTTCTTGATTAATCTTTTTATCCATTTTATTATTACCAGAAACAGCTTTATTAATTGGTCAATATCGTGTTGTTATTATTTTATTTTGAAATGAGCAACCAGGTACCATTTTAGCTTTAGTTGCACCTTTTGCAGCATCAGTTTTTTCTGGATTTATGTTTAGAAATGCATTTGAAGAAATCTCAGATCGAATTAAAGAAGCAGCTATGGTAGATGGATGTTCAAATATTTCCTTCTTTTTCAAGGTAGCTATACCACTTGTTAGTCCAACAATTTGAACAGTGGGTATTCTTACAGCTTTTGCAGCTTGAAATGGATTATTATGACCACTATTGATTTTAGAAGGAAATTCTAATATTAAAGTTATTAATATTTGATTACTAGATGTGGGTAGAAATCCAGCAGAAGATGAGGGTCAAATTCCATTTTTAAAAAATATTAGAATGGCCGGAGCTATTTTAGCAATTCTGCCGATGTTTATAATCTATTTTGGATTTAGAAAAAGAATTTTAAATGCTATTTCAAAACAAGGTTCAACAATTAAAGGATAATTATGAATTTTGAATATTATTTAAACAATTTAAAACTCAAACTACGTAAACAAAATCAAACTTCTATAGCCAAAATTAATTTAAAAACTTTGTGAAAATATTTTGCAGTCGGATTAGTGATTTGTGTTGGTCTAGCTCTTGTCATATCAGCTATTTATGGACTAATTTCTGTCTTTATTTCTATAGGTCAAACAGGTACAATCTAAGAATAATTAATTTTTGTGTTTGTAAAAACTTAAAATTTGTTATTATTAAATATTAACAATAATTGGAGTTATATGGACAAAAAAATTAATATTGCTATTGATGGACCTTCAGGTGCTGGAAAGTCATCTATAGCTCAAACAATCGCAAAAAAATATAATTATTTATTTGTAAATACTGGTTCATTGTATAGAGTCATTGCTTATTTTTGTTATAAAAATGAAGTAAAAATTGATAATGAGAAATCAATTTTGAAACACTGGAATAATTCTTTATTACAACTTTTAGAAGATGGTTCTATTTTACTAGAAAAGCAAAAAGTAGATGATGAATTAAGATTAGATATTATTTCTAAAAATGCTTCATTAATAGCGAAGTTTCCAAAAATAAGAGAGTTAATTGTTGATATTTTAAAAGATTTTCAACAAAATTACAAAGGAATAATAATGGAAGGTAGGGACACTACTTTTGTTGTTATGCCTCAAGCAGAATTAAAAATTTTTCTATGAGCTGATTCAAATGTGAGAGCTAAAAGAAGAGTTGAACAAAACAAAGAACTTAATTTAGAAACCAATTTTCAAAGTATTTTAGAAGAAATTGAAAAACGAGATCAAAATGATATGAATCGAAAAGTTAATCCTCTTCATAAAACAGAAGATTCAATTTTTATTGATTCAACAAATTTAACTTTTGATCAAGTAGTAAGTCAAATTTGTAAACTTGTAGAACAGAAATTACTATAAAATGAAGAACATTGTTGCTCTAATTGGTAAACCAAATGTAGGAAAATCTACATTATTTAACAAATTAGTAGGAAAAAAGGTTTCAATAATTCACGATAGCCCTGGCGTTACTCGAGATAGAATTTATTCAAAAGTTGAATGAGCAGGAAAGGAATTTTATCTCATAGACACAGGCGGAATTGAAATAGAAAACAAATCATTTCAAGAACAAATTAGAATTCAAACTCAAATAGCAATAGAAGAAGCAAATTTAATTATTTTTTTAGTAGATGGTAGAGTTGAAATAGATTCAGATGATCATTTTGTTATAGATTTGCTTCGAAAATCAAGCAAAAAAGTTTTAATCGCAGCTAATAAACTAGAAGGAAACAAATTTTTTGATACTTCAATTTATTCACTAGGTTTTGAACATATTTTTCCAATTTCAGCTATTCATGGAGAAGGAGTTGGTGATTTATTAGATGAAACAATTAGAAGTTTAGATTTTACAAAAGAGAAAGAAAATGAAGCATTTAGGTTGGCAATTATAGGAAAACCAAACGCTGGAAAATCTACTTTATTAAATAAATTAGCAAATGAAAATCGCTCCATTGTTTCTCCAATAGCAGGAACAACACGTGATTCAGTTTCTAGTTTTATTAAAATTGACAAAATAGATTTTGAAATTATAGATACTGCTGGAATTATTAGAAAATCCAAAATTGCCCAATCTGTAGATTTTTATGCACTTTTAAGAGCTTTTAATTCACTAGATGATGCTCAATTATCTTTGATTTTAATAGATGCTACACAAGAATTATCACATTTTGATGCTCGTTTAGCAGGTTATGCTTTTGAAAAACAAAAACCAATAATTTTAGTAGTAAATAAATGAGATTTAATTGAAAAAGAAACAAACACTCAGCACATTTTTATGAAGAAAATGAAGCAAAATTACAAGTTTTTAGACTGAGCTCCAATTTGTTTTATTTCAGCACAAACAGGAAGTAGAATTTCTAAATTAAGAGAAACAATTTTAGAAGTCAAGAATAATTTAGATAAAAAAGTTTCTACTAATGCCCTTAATCAATTCATTTTAGATATTCAAATGTTACAACCTCCACCAAGTGTTCGTGGAAAAAAATTAAATATTAAATTTGCTCAACAAATTCAAGCAAATATTCCTATTTTTTTATTTTTTGTTAATGATAAAAATTTAATTCATTTTTCTTATCAAAGATATATTGAAAATCAATTTAGAAACTATTTTGGTTTTTCAGGTTGTCCAATTAAAATAATTTATAAAAATAAAAAAGAAAAATAAAGAAAATAAAGTAAAATATAAATAATTTATTAACCCAAACAAAGCAAAGGAAATCATTATGAACAAAAAAGAATTATTAGACTTAATAGTAGATGAAACTCAACTTACACATAAAGACACTGAAGCAGTTTTGAACTCATTTTTTGATATTGTAACAAGCCAAATTAAAAGAGGGGATAAGGTTGTAATTGCAGGATTTGGAACATTCCAAGGTGTTTTTAAAGAACAAAGTACAGCAATTAATCCTATAACAAAATCTGAAGTTAATATTCCTGCCAAAATGGTTGCAAAATTTAAACCTTCTAAAAATCTAAAAGATATGTTGAAATAAAAGTTGTTAAAATGGCAAAATTTAAAAAAGAAGCAAAAGAGTACTTCATCGAAGATACTAATATTCAAACACATCCAATTAAATTAGATGTTGAAGGTCAAGAACCAAAAGAAAACATTATCTTTTATAAGAGATTTTTAAGATTTAAAGAAAGACACAAAGCAGAAAGAGTTGCACTGTTCTTTTTGTTAGTTTCTATAATCGTGATTGCAATCGTGGTTATTGTTTGAGCTATCATTTGATCACAACAAGATATTCACAATGATTCAATCCGTCCAGTAGCTGAAATTCATTATAAAGCCAACGCTAATCAACAATCCTTAATCTCCACTGTTCAATCATCCACATTTTTTACACCAATTAACAAATAATTATGGATGTCAAAAAGATTCGAAATTTTTCTATCATAGCTCATATCGATCATGGTAAGTCAACTTTAGCAGATCGTATTTTAGAATTGACTAATGCAGTTGAAAAAAGAGAACTTCAAGCCCAACACTTAGATTCTATGGATCTTGAAAAAGAACGTGGAATAACTATAAAACTCAACGCAGTTCAACTTCATTATAAAGACTATATTTTTCATTTAATTGATACTCCAGGTCATGTGGATTTTACTTATGAAGTTTCACGTTCATTAGCTGCTACTGAAGGTGCTTTATTACTAGTGGATGCAACTCAAGGAATTGAAGCTCAAACACTTGCTAATGTTTATCTAGCGATAGAAAATAATTTAGAAATAATTACAATAATAAACAAAATAGATTTGCCAGCAGCTGATGTTGACAGAGTTAAAGAAGAAATAGAAAATGCTATTGGTATTCCAACAGATGATGCGATTTTAATTTCTGCTAAAAATGGTACAAATATTGAAGCTGTTTTAGAAGCAATTATTAATAAAATTCCAGCTCCAAAAGTGGTTGAAAATGAAAAAGAATTAAAAGCTCTAGTTTTTGATTCTTATTTTGATATTTACAGAGGAGTAATTATTTTAGTAAGAATTGTTTCAGGTTCTATTAAAGTGGGTGACGAATTTAAGTTCATGGCAAATGGTAAGAAGTTTGGTGTGATTGAATTAGGGGTAAGAACTCCAAAAGAGCTTAAAAAAGAAGAGCTTGTTGCAGGTGAAGTGGGTTGAATTGCAGCTTCAATTAGAAACGCAAAGGATGTTTCTGTTGGTGATACTATTACTTTAGTTGCAAATCCAGCAAAAGCAGCACTTCCTGGTTATAAAAAATTAAAGCCCGTAGTTTATACAGGGTTTTATCCTGTTGATTCACAAGATTATAATTTACTAAAAGATTCATTAGAAAAAATTTCGCTTTCAGATTCTTCAATTAGTTACGAACCTGAGTCTTCAAAAGCTTTAGGATTTGGTTTTAGAATTGGATTTTTGGGTCTTTTACATATGGAGATTTTACAAGAAAGACTCGAACGAGAATTTAATTTATCAATAGTTGCAACTGCTCCTTCAGTAGAATTTAGAATTACAAAAACTAATAAAGAAGTTGTTTCTATTTCAAATCCAAGTTTTTTCCCTGAACCAACACAAATTGAAAAAATAGAAGAACCTTATATAAGAGCAACAATTTTTGTTCCTGAAGAATATTTAGGTTCGATAATGGGTTTGTGTCAAGATAAAAGAGGGGTTTATGAATCCTTAGAATATATAGACAAATCAAGAAGAAAATTAGTTTATATTCTGCCTTTATCTGAAATCATTTTTGATTTTTTTGACAAATTAAAATCAATGTCAAAAGGTTATGGTTCTTTTGAATACGAAGTAATTGGTTATCAAGAATCAAATCTAATTAAACTTGATATTTTATTAAATGGTCAAAAAGTAGATGCACTTTCAATTATTGTTCATAAAGATTTTGCTTATAAAAAAGGAAGAGAATTAACTGAAAAATTAAAAGAAACAATTCCTAGACATTCCTTTGAAGTGCCAGTTCAAGCAGTTATTGGTTCAAAAGTAATTGCAAGAGAAACCATCAAAGCATATCGTAAAGATGTTACAGCGAAATTATACGGCGGAGATGTTACTCGTCGTAAAAAACTCTTAGAGAAACAAAAAGCAGGTAAAAAACGGATGAAATCCTTCGGTACAGTAGATGTTCCTCAAGAAGCATTTTTAGCTGTTTTAAAAACAGATACAGATAACAAAAAATAAAATCATATTAATATATGATTTTATTTTTTGTTTAAAGTTAAAGAAAAATTTTTTGTACAATAAACAATGTAAAGGAGTCTAAAATGAAATATTATAAAATTTCAGAAATTGCTAAATTAGAATCTGTGAGTCAAAAATTCATTAGAAAAGAAATAGCTAAAAAAAGTTTGATTTCTACAAAACAAAACAATAAATGTTTAATTTTAGACTCACATTATCAAGATTGAAAATTATCCTATAAAAAAGAAGCTAGTAGTAATAAAAAAATAGGAAAAATTGAAGAAAAAGTTCAGTTCATTGATGTGCTAAAAGAAATGAATAAATTAGATGGTTGAAATTCTAATTATAAAAATGGTTATAAATTTATAGACCTATTTTCAGGCGCAGGTGGATTATCTTGCGGTTTAGTTATGGCAGGTTTTGAACCAATAGCTAGTGTTGAAATTATGCCTGACGCAGTAGAAACTTATGTATATAATTTCCAAAACAGAAAGAAAAAAGAAGAACTTATCGAAACTAGAGATATTAGAGATGTTAAAGTAAAAGAAGAACTTTATAATAAATTTAAAGATACAGATATCGATTTAATAGTAGGAGGATTTCCTTGTCAAGGTTTTTCTATGGCAGGAAATAGAGTAGTTGATGATCCAAGAAATAGTCTATATCTAGAAATGTTAGAAATAGTTAAAAATTTACAACCAAAATTTGTTCTTATGGAAAATGTTCAAGGTTTAAGAACAATGTTAAATGGACAAGTAGAACAAAAAATAATAAATGACTATAAAAATATAGGATATCAGATAAATGTCACCACTTTAAATAGTGCAGATTATGAAGTTGCTCAAACAAGAAAAAGAGTAATTTTTATAGCAAATAAAATTAACAAAATTAATTATTTCCCAAAACCTATATTACAACAAAAAGAATATAAAACTCTTGGTGAATGTATTGAAAAATATATGTATTTAGAAGAAAATAAAGAAATAAATCATATTTTTACAAAACATTCAAAAGAAATGCAAGAAAGAATCAAAAATACTCCTGAAGGACAAAGTGTTTATAAAAACTATTCAGATGGGTGGAAGAAATCTCCTTGAAATGAACCTAGCTGTACAATTAAAGAAAATCATGGTGGTGTAAATATCCATCCAAAATTACCACGAGTTTTAACACCAAGAGAATTAGCAGCTTTGCAATCTTTCCCAGATGACTTTATTTTTAAAGGTTCTAAAAAATGACAACTTGTGCAAATAGGAAATGCTGTTCCTCCGTTACTAGCAAAAGCAATTGGATTTGCGATTAAAAAAAGTTTGGACGAAAAATAATGTACTATAGAAATTTAAAAGTATTACAAAGCAAAGTTGAAAATTATGCAAAACAGATTTTTAAGGTTTATGGCAACGAGTTAGTTTTAAAATTGGAAGATTACAACTTATTAGAAGATGAAAATAATTGCATTGAATCTTCAACAGCTATAGGATTTATAATTGAAGAATTTTTAACAAGCAAACTATCTATTTATACAAAAAATCACAAAGAAAATGAAGTTATTATTCATAAAAAACAGATAAGTACAACTCAATCTAGTTATGACTCATATGCTATATTTAGAAATATTTTTGTTATGTTAAATATTAAAGTAGAAAAACTTAATTCACATAACAATGCTATAGCAGCTTTGAATTTATTGCATAATGACTATGTACAAGAAAATCCTGAACAAATTAAAGCTTACTTAATTTTAAAAATAAATTATAAATTTGGTAAATCTTTAAAAGATCAGCAGAGAAAAATTATTATTAATAACATCTATTCTTTCTTTCTAGAGGAAGTAGATTTTCAACAAGGGCATAAACAAGATCATAGAAATTGAAGTTCAATTTTTAATAAAAATTCAGGAAGATTATTAATATCAAAAAATTTTCCAAAATTAGACCAAAACTCTATAAGTTACCAATTAACTAAAGAATTTTTAATAAATATTATTAAAAAAAACAATAAATAATTTTTTAATTTTAAAATAATAAAAAAAAACTATATAATTCAAACTATGTTAAACCACAATCAAAATGCAATTGAATTTATTCAAATTACTAAGAAGTTTGGAGAATTTGTCGCAAATGACAACATCAACATTAATATCAAGAAAGGTACTATTCACGCCTTAATTGGTGAAAATGGTGCTGGTAAATCAACATTAATGTCGATTTTATTTGGAATTTATACTCCAACCGAAGGTAGTATTAAAATAAATGGAAAAAGTAGCTTTATTCAGAGTCCTAATGAAGCAAAAGATTTAGGAATAGGAATGGTGCATCAACATTTTAAATTAATTGATGCTTATACAAATTTAGAAAACATTATTTTAGGTAGTGAATTTTTAAAAAATAAAATTTTTGTAGACTATGAGTTGGCAAGAATAAAAGTTTCACTACTACAAAATAAATATAATTTACATTTTGATTTAGATCAGAAGACTGGGGATGCAACAGTTTCGACCCAACAAAAAGTCGAAATTATGAAAATGCTTTTCAAGGATTCTGATATTTTAGTATTCGACGAACCAACTGCTGTGTTAAATCCACAAGAAATTGAAGGATTTTTAGACATTCTACGTTTTTTCAAAAATAGTGGAAAAACAATTATCTTCATATCTCATAAATTACATGAAGTAAAATCGGTTGCTAATGAAGCAACAGTTATTAGATTAGGAAAAGTTGTAAAACATTTTCCTACTTTAGATAATGTTCAAATTGATGAATTATCAGAAGCAATGGTTGGTAAAAAAGTTGTAATACCAAAAAATCAAAGTGGAATTTTATCAGAAAAAACAGGCTTTCGGATGACTGATATTTTCGCTAAACAAAACAAAGAAATTTCCAACATTAACATAGAAATTAAAGAAGGAGAAATTCTAGGTATTGCAGGTGTTGAAGGAAATGGTCAAGAAGAAATTGAGCTTGTAATTTCAGGAATTTTAAAGCCAAAAGAAGGAAAAATTGAGATTCTAGACAACTCAGGACAGCTTGTTGATATCACAAATTTTTCAGTAAAAAACAAAAACAAAGCAGGTATTTCACACATTCCAGGTGATAGACATAAATATGCAATTGTGCTCGATTTTACTATTAGAGAAAATGCAATTATTAGAGAACTTTATAATCCAAAATTTCAAAAACTTAGTTTTATAAAAAACAAAGTTTTAAAAAGTTTTTATAAAGAAATTCAAGAAAAATTTGACGTACGTGGAGACGGAAACGGAAATGCACTTGCAAGATCTTTATCTGGTGGAAATCAACAAAAAGCAGTAGTAGGTCGTGAAATCCTTTCAGAGCATAAATTATTAGTTGTTGTTCAACCAACTAGAGGATTAGATGTTGGTGCTATTAACCAGATTTATGACTATCTTTTAGAAGAAAAAAAGAAGAAAAAATGTATTTTATTAATCTCATACGAACTTGATGAAGTTTTTGCACTAGCAGATTCAATTATGGTTATAAATAAAGGTAAACTATCTGAAAAAAGAAGTGCAAAAAGTATGACAAGAGAACAAATAGGAATATTGATGGGAGGTGTGCATAATGACTAATGTTTTTACTAAAATGAAAGAATTTAATTTATCAAAAATAATGAATTTTATTTTCAATAATGAAAGTATTTCAGCAAGAAGAAAAGTTTTTAATTCATTATGGTCTATCTTTTTTGGTCTATTAATTGCTTTTATTTTTATTTCATCAACTGCAAAACCATCCGAAGTAATCCAAGAGATTTTTAATACTGCGTTTTCAGAATTAAAAACTTATGACACTTTATTGTTAGTTGTTATATTTACTTTTGGTGGAATAGCTGTAGGAACAGGATTTAAAGCTGGAATTTTCAATATAGGAATACCTAGTCAAATGATGACGGCTGGTGGAGTGTCGCTACTTATTTTAATTAATTCAGCCAAAATAGGTGAACCAGTTTCACATGGCTTCATTTTCTTAGCATTTTTAGTTGGAATTTTATTTAGTGCATTTATTGGTTTTATTGCTGGTGTTCTTAAAGCATTTTTCAAAATTAACGAAGTTATTTCAACGATTTTACTTAATTGAATAATTTTTTATTTGTTTTATCAAATATTTTCAGCTAAACTATGAAATTTTTATTTAGGTGATGATGTTTCTCAATCAATCACTTTACCTACCTTTACAACTAGCAACAATTTTATAATTATGATGTTGTTTGTGGTGGTAATTTTTGCCACATTAATGTGATTTGTATTCCAAAAAACTACTATTGGATACAAAATCAAAATGTCAGGATTAAATTTAAATGCTTCAAAATATGCCGGAACAAATGAAAAATTCCTTGTTATTTCTTCTCTTTCCTTCTCTGCTTTAATTGCTGGTGTTGCTGGATTTTTATGATACGTGATTTTACAAAAAAATATGTTATTCAGTGCCAGAGCACCGCTAAAAGAAGGTTTTGACACTATTTTAATAGCACTTCTAGCTTATAATTCACCAATTGGTTCTATTTTAGTTTCTCTATTTTATTCAATAATTTTTAGTGGAAGTTCCAATTTACAAAGTATTGATTATAATCTTGATTCAAATTCAATTTCTATCATTTTTGGTATTGTAGTTTACTTATCAGCAATTTCAATTGTATTTACAAAATTTAAACCACTTACCTTCATTTATAAAGCTTATTTATTTATAAAAGCACAGGTATTTTGAAAATCTAAACAAAAAGAACAATGAATTGCTTTCAAAAAAGAAAAAGATAGTAAGTTAAAAACTAGTTCAGAAAAAGGGAAGAATTCAAAACTTTTAGAAGCAAAAGTTCAAATAATTGAAGAAAAAATAAATTATTTAAACAACGAATATAACCAACGAAATCTTGCTTTATTTCCTACTTATCTTCGTTTATTAATTCTTCATTTTAAACATAATTGTTTAAGTAAAAAAATTATTAAACAATCTATTGCACAACACAAATCAGAATGAAAAAAATTGAAAACAGAATTAGAAAATGAGTTTTTAAATAATTATAAAAATATCAAAGCACTAAATTCAACTAAAGATAAAATATCAGATGATGAAACACTTGCTGAATTTAGTAAGATACATCAAAAAAGAAAACAATTAGATGAAAAATTAGATAGTTTAGGTTATAACAAGTTAAAACATCAAAAGCAAAAACATAAAGCTAATATTTTTGTTTTAAACACTTCATTTAAGAAGAATTTAAAAGAGTTTTTAGCTATAGAAGAAGAAAAAGTAATAATTACAATAAACAAAATTAAAGCTAAAATATGTAAAAAATCTAAAAAGGAGGTTGAGTAATATGGTTGAACTAAATCAAATTATAATTTTCTTCTTTTTATTTGTTTCCATTATTTTAATTGCTACATATTCTGGATTTTTTAGTGAAAGAGTTGGAATTGTTAATATAGCAATTGACGGGATGATGATAATAGGAGCTACGTTTTTTGGTTTATTAGCACAATCTTTTAAAACTACTAGTCCAATAATGTCGCTAGTTGTGTTATTGCTAGCTTCATTAATTACGATGTTATTTTCAGCTCTTCATGGACTTATCACTATAAAATTGAAGGGTAATCATATAATTTCGGGAGTAGCTATTAATTTATTAGCTGGATCAATTTCTGTTTTACTTTTAAGATTTACCGGAGCAAATGCACAAAAGTTTCAGTATGATTTACAAGAACTAGCGGCTTCTACAGATAATTCTAATTTTTTAAATATTATTTCTTTAAAAGTAGTTATTACAATTTTGATTTTTGTCTTCATTTTTATAGCATTTAAGTACACAAAATGAGGTCTTAGACTAAAATCAATTGGTGAAAATCCACAAGCTGCAGATGCTGCAGGTATTAATGTTAATTTCTACAAATGACAAGGTGTTTTAATCTCAGGATTTTTAGCAGGAATTGCAGGTAGTATCTGATCACAATATTTAGGTGTAGCTTTTAGTGGAAATGTTAGTGGTTTAGGGTTTATTGCTTTAACGATTTTAATTATGGGAAGATGAAAAGTTGTTTATATAGCAATAGCTTCTATTATATTTTCTTTAATTTATTCAGTTACTACAGTTATAGGTAATGGAAGTGGAATTTTCGAAAGTATTAAAACTTATCAAAATATTTTCTATTTATTACCATATTTAGTAACATTAATAATATTAATATTTACATCAAAAAATACAATTGCTCCAAAAGCAGTCGGTCTTCCTTATGACAAATCATTGAGGTAGAAGATCAAAAACTTTATATTTTTTTTGTTTTTATGGTATATTATGTTTTTAAATTGTACATTTAATTATTAAGTGAGGTGAATTTATGAATTTTAAAAAATCATTATTATTTTTAACAGGAACAATATCAACAGTAGCATCAGTAGCAACCTTTGTTTCTTGTGGAGAAACTGACAAAGAAGGAAAAATAATAAGAATTTTTGATAATTCTTTTGTTAAAGATAGACAAGCAGAAATAGAAAAAGCAAAAAACTTTGACTTTAACACAGTTTTATTAACAGCAGGCGGAACTGTACAAGACAAATCATTTAATCAATCAATTTGAGAAGCTGTTTTAGAGCATTATGATCAAATAGAAAAAACAACTAATCTTGATAGAGTTTCACAAGAGACTAATAATCAATCTGAACTTATTGGTAAGTACAAAAATTTTTTAAATGGAAATAAAAATGTTTGAATTTTAACCGGTTTTCAACAAGGACAAGAATTTCCAAAGTTTTTAAAACAAACCGATTCTAATGGTAAAAAATACAGCGATTTATTAGCAGAAAAAAAAGTCATAATAGTTGCAGTAGATTGAGATTTATCAAAAGAAGATAAAGATTTAATTAAAGCAGGACACTTTATTTCATTACTATATAAAACAGAAGAAGCAGGTTTTATTGCAGGGTATGCGTCGTCTAAATTTTTAGCATATAAATTCCCAAATGATGAAGCAAAAAGAACTATTGCTCCATTTGGTGGTGGACACGGAGCTGGAGTTACTGACTTTATAGCGGGATTTTTAGCAGGAATAGCAAAGTATAACAATGACAATCCAACCGCTAAAGTAACAATTTCAGATAATAATATTAACATTGATACAGGTTTTATTTCTAATGATAAAACAGCTACATTTATTAATGGAATAGTAAATAAATCTTCACTTGTTTTACCAGTGGCAGGTTCATTAACTAGCTCAGTGGTTGATGCAATAAAAAAATCAAATAAAGACACAAAATACTTAATAGGTGTAGACACAGATCAATCAAAAATTTTTTCCCCTGCTACAGTCTTTTTCACATCAATAGAAAAACATTTAGGAAGAACCATTTACGAAGTCTTAACTGATATTTGACTAAAAAAAGAAGATTCTAAATTTTTAGGTTCATTTAGATCATTCAAGTTAACAAATCCAGCAAACGCTACAGTTTATAAAGGAATTTCAGATGATTTCGTTGGTGTTTCTAATTCTACAGTTGCAGATGCAGATAAAGTAAAAGCACAAGAATTTTTAAATGAAGCTACAGCAGATTTTAAAAAACAAATTCAAGCCAATCCAACAAATTACAAAAGTGTTTTAGGTATTCCTACAATGTTAATTAATGATAATGATGCAAAAGATAATGAAAAAGCTTTAAACGAATTAATTAAAAAAATTAACGGAACAACTACTACAACAGCATAATATCTATTCATAGATAGAAATTCAACAATAATTTAAAAACAACACCCAAATCAAGGTGTTGTTTTTAATTCGAAATATTACAAAAATAATATAATTATTTAATATGTCAATAGCAATAATAGCAGAATATAATCCTTTTCATAATGGTCATATTTATCAACTAAATTATGTTAAAAAACATTTTCCAAATGAAAAAATTGTTGTAATCTTAAGCGGAAAATATACTCAAAGAGGTGAGTTGGCAGTAGCTGATTTTGAAACTAGAAAACAATTTGCTTTAAAATTTGGAGCAGATGAAGTTATAAAATTACCTTTTAAATATGCAACTCAAGCCGCTCATATTTTTGCTCAAGGGGCTATAGAAATTGTTGCAGAAAATAAAATAGATAAATTAATTTTCGGCTCTGAATCAAATAATATTGATCAAATGTATTTTTTAGCTACTACAATTAAAGATAATTTTGAAAAGTATAATCAACTCATAAAAATGTTTTTAAAACAAGGAAATTCTTTTCCAAATGCTTCAGCACTAGCTCTTAAGGAATTAACAGGTTCACTTATTACTTTACCTAATGATATTTTAGGTTTTGAATATGTTAAAGCCATTGTTTTTAATAATTATAGTATTAAGGCTCACTGTCTAAAAAGAACTATTAATTTTCACTCAGAAACACCAGAAGATCATTTTGCTTCTGCATCTTATTTACGTAAATTAATCTATAAAAATGAAGACATTTCACAATATAGCCCTATGAAATTTATTTCTACTCCTGACAGAATCGAAAATCACTATCCACAGTTTCAAAAAATAGTTAGAGAAAAATCTTCTGAAGAATTAGCTCAATTCCATTTAGTTTCTGAAGGAATCCAAAATCTTTTTAAAAAACATATTAACGCTCCTGATTTTGATTCGTTTATTAACAGAGTTAATTCTAAACGATATACAAGTAGTAGAATTAAAAGAATAATGTTGTACATTTTATTGCAGATTACAAATCCTGATGAAATTGAAGTTTAATTTAAATTTCTTCATTTATAATATAAAAATATGAAAAGTTCTAAGAAGAAAATTACCATCATTTCTTCAGCATTATTAGCTTCATCTATCATTACTATTTCTACAACTTTAGGAATAATTTATTCTAAGCCCAAAATACAAGACCAAAAGCAAAATTTAAATATTTATAATGATAATTGTTTGCTTCCACAAGATAATAAAAAAAGCAAAGATAATAAAGCAAAAGATTCTTCAGATGATAAAAAAATCAATATTTCTGACAATGAAAACGATAATCAAAACTTACAAAACAAATCATTAAATATTATTCCTAAAATCATAAAGATTCAGCAACCAGAAAACAAGATATCCATTGATGACAAATCTCTTCACCTAACTACTGAAAAAACAGAAACAAAAATTAAAACAAAAATTATAGTACACTCGGCGATTTAGATAAAAATCTAAACAAAAACATAACAGTTTCTCAAAACTTAAAAATTAATAAAGAAAATAAAGAAAAATCCTCAGAAGAGCCTTCACAGAACTCTCGACTTAATAATATTTCTGGACAATTAAATTCACAAGATAAACCACAAAATAATTTAAAAGATAAAAATCAGAATGAAAATACAGAAACAAGCCAAACCCACAAATCTAATAAAACGTCTGATCATCCAAAAACAGATATTCATTTAAAAAACACAGATTTCAATTCTTCACATAATCAAACAAATTCATCTTTTCAAAAAAAGAAAATAGCACTAAATCCCAAGATGTTATCCAAGAAAATCCTAACCAAAATGAAGAAAAAACAAGCAAAAAAGTAATTTTTACAGAACCAAATAAAAATCATATTTCTTTAGTTGAAACTAAAACAAAAGAAGATAAAAACAAAGACGAAGTTATAAAAATAAGTACGAATACAGAAACAATTTCAAAAGATACAATTAATTTAAATAAATAAGATGTAGAAATTTCACAAAATAGTACTGAAAAAATGCAGAACGAAATTGAAAAACCAATTTCTAATTCTATTTCACATACATCAATGCCTTTTGCTTCTATCGATAAAAATAATCCAATAGAAGAAAACATGAAGAATTTTTTCGAAGGCAAAAATATCGTTTCGATAACAAATCTAAATGATCAAAATGAAGTAGTTCAAAATCATAATCAAGATAATTTAATTAAAAAATTAGAAATAAGATTTGAAAATAATTTTACAAAAATATATGATGTTGAATTTTTTAAAACAGAAAACAATCTTGTAGAATATAAAATAAAAAACAATAATAATGAACTTTTATATATTGCTTTCGTTGTCAAAATGAAAATTCAGTTCAATTAGATTTAGGTGATTTATCCACGCTTAATTTATATTCAGATAGTTATAATGGTTTGCTATCAGCTAATAATACTGATCTTAAAAAATTATTTTTAGAAAAATCTTTTAACGAAACAAAAATTAAAGCAAAAGAAATTATTTCTAATATTTTTAATTTTTATGTTAATTCAGTAAATATTACTGATGATCAAAAACGAAGATTAGCTACAAAAATAAAAGAAAATAAAGAAAAATTAGTATTTATTCTTTCATATTTAAATAGATGATTTAACTTTAATATAAATAGGTGAAATTTTAAAAATTGACTTTTATTTTCAAATTGATTTAATAAAAATAAAAAAGTTTTAATACTAGATTATTTAATAGATTTACCTAATGATTTTAAACAATATCTTCCACATTGATATCCTTCTAGATATTATAAAAACAAAATACAAGGTGTAGTTGATAAAGATACTTATAAGTCAAAGAATATAATTACTTTTTTGATGAGAATTTTAAATCATTAGTAAATAAAACATATTTTGAAGTCATAGAAAATCAGTTAAATATTTCTTCATTAGCCGCAAATACTTGATTTAAAAATACAACCAAAGCCTACATAGTTGAAGAAAATTCAAAATATGATGATTTAAAAAAATTACAAGAATCTAATGATGAAAGCAAAGTAAACAAAATTTGATTTAAGTTAAAAAATCACCCAAATTACAAAGCCTGAATTCCCGTTTTACTTACCTTACCAGAGCAAACTGTTTACATAATTTCAACTATAAATTCTTTATCTGTGGGTATGTATGAAAGCTATATAAATTTAAAAAATCATTCAAAAATAAAGGAATTAGAAGAAAAAATCCAGCAAATAGCTACAGCTCAAAGAAGTTGGTCTGATTTTTGATCTAGGATAATTTCTAATGAATCAAAAATGAAATTATTTAGAACTACATTAATAGTAGATGGATTTAATTTGGTTGATCAAAAACAGAAAAATAGATGATTAAATCCAAGAGAAGATTATGATATTGCTTCATACTATAATTTTTTTGGTCCTTTAATAGACTATTACTCAAATTCACAAGGACATAGAGGAGAAGTTCAAGCTTATTATGGAGAAACACAAGATATTGTCCATTTTCAAAACGCTAGAATACTAACAGATTTTGGTTGAGCAACATATTCACACGAACTTACTCACGCTTATGATAGAACAATTTTATTTGAAAATCATCAAAGACGATTAGACCTTGAACCTGAACTATTTGCAAGAGGTTTATTTGAATCAACTTATGAAGCAAATCAAGATTTTTTGGTATTAATACAATCAAAGATTATTCCAATATTAAAGATAAAGAAATAATAGGAACTAAATATAATAGACAAACAAAATGAAATATCAAGTTAAGAAACACAACCCCATACCAATTTAAATCAGAACAAGATTTACAAAATTACTTTAAAAATATTTTTGATTTAGTTTATTTACTTGAAGCTACACAAGCAAAAGCACTGATTCAATTAACACAAAATAAGCCAGAAAGAGCTGTTGATTTTTTAGCCAAAATTACAACAGATTCAAGTGGTCAAAATAACATACAAAAACTAAATAAAGAAGAAATAAAAAGGTTGAATTTAAATTCTATAAATGATTTTGTAGATAATGATTTAATAATTTTTACGCCCACAAACACTTTAAAATATGGTATTCAAAGGAAAGATTGATACTACCAAATTCCAATGTTTAAAGCCTTTTGAGCTACAGCAGAGAATAAAACAGGTTCGCCAGGTGATTACTCTTTTAGAAGAATTGCTTTTGAACTACTTGCAGCTTTTGGTTATCAAAAAGGAATGCCACCCTATGTTTCAAATATGATGTTAGAGCCTGGTAAAAACAGACTCACATACGATGAAGTGTTTCAAAAAATTTTCAAGCTCAATAATGTAGATTATAAATACAAAACTTTTAAAGATTTTAAAAAAGCTATGTATAAAGAAGTTTTAGCTAAGCAAGATAAACTTAAAAAAATTAATGATTTTAATTATGAATATACAAAATTCCAGGGAAGTTCAAAAATAGAAACACCTTCATTTTACTTTAAAAATGTAGATAAAATTGTAGAAGAAATACTAAAAGAGATTTTCATAATTCACATTCTTTAAAACAAGGTTATGATGATAATACAGAAATTTTTGCTTTTATAAAAGCTATGATTAATATTTATAAATGAAGTACAAAAGATTTTACAGAAAGCATTTTTACTTAGTAAATCCTATAAAAAAGAAGCAAAATAAAACCAGAAGAAAGTATTCTTCTGGTTTTACAATAATTATATTATTTGCTGTAGAACTCAACAATTAGAGATTCTTTAATTTCTGGATTTAATTCTTTTCTTTCTGGTAATCTTTCAAATGTTGCTTTAAATTTATCTTTTTCTAATTTAATTCATTCAGCTGTTCTGTTTTTTTCAAGAGCTTCAAGAATTTGAACATTTTTTCTAATTTTTCCTTCTTTTTTAGTTGTTAACTCAATTTTATCTCCAACAGAAAGAATCATTGAAGGAATATTAGCTTTTTTACCATTTAATAAAAAATGACCGTGATTTACTAATTGTCTTGCTTGTCTTCTTGTTTCAGCAAATCCTGCTCTATAAACTATGTTATCTAATCTAGATTCTAATGTTTGTAAGAAAACTGTACCTGCAACTCCGTGTTTTTTAGTAGCTTTTTTGAAAGTATTTCTAAATTGTCTTTCATTAATTCCATACATAAAACGAACTTTTTGTTTTTCGTATAAGTGTAATCCATAGTCAGATAATTTAGTTTTTCTTTGTCCATGTTGACCTGGAGCATATTTTCTTTGTTTTCCTTTAACAAACTCTTTTCCAGTTTCTAAAATTGAAAACCCATATCTTCTTGATTTTTTAAATACAGGACCTGTATAACGTGACATAATTTTTCTCCTTTTATAATAATTTTTTCATTAATAAAAAGGAAAATGATTCTTTATTTGAATTTTAAATTTAATGTTTTCGGATAACAGCATTCTTACTCACAAATTTAAAGCAAATTTAAAATTTTAAAATAAATACCATTTCGCTGTTTAAATAATGTTTAAATATTTTAATAAAAATTCTATATTTTCCAAGGAAAAAAAGAAAATTTTGTGAAAAAATCAAGAAAAATTCTCCAACAAAAGAAGCAAAAACAAAAATTAATTTATAATTTAAAGAATATGTCATTTTTTAAAAGATTAAAAGAAAAAATTTTTGGTCGTTCTAAGACAGATGAAGAAAAACAATTAGACGAAATTACAAAGCAAAAGAAGGAAGTTGAAAAGCAAAAACAAGAACTTAAAGAAGAAAAAATAGATAAATATGTTGCTGGATTAACAAAAGCGAATATTTCACTTTCTGAACAATTAATTGAATTACAAAGATCAAAACTTAAAGTAGATGAAGAATATTTTGAACAATTAGAAGAAATTTTAATAATGTCAGATATTTCTCCTTTTTTTGTTGATGTAATTATCGATGAGCTTAAAAAGGAAGTAAAAAAACAAAATATTTCTGATTCTAAACTCATTAACGAGTTAATTGCAGATAAAATGTACACCATTTATGCAAATAGGTCTATAATTAATACTCATTTAAATATTAAAGATGGAAGGTTAAACATTATTTTAATGATTGGTGTTAATGGTTCAGGAAAAACAACATCAATTTCCAAAATAGCAAATCAATTGAAAAAAGAAGGTAAAAAAATTCTCATTGCAGCTGGAGATACCTTTAGAGCAGCAGCTGTTGAACAATTAGAAATCTGGGCAAATCGTGTTGGGGCAGATATACTAAAACCAAATCCAAATGAATTTGATCCAGGTTCTGTTGTTTATCGAGCAATAGAAAAAGCTGAAAGCGAAAACTACGATGTTTTAATCATCGATACAGCTGGAAGACTTCAAAATAAAGTGAATTTAATGAATGAACTCAAAAAAGTTAATAAAGTAATTCAAAATAAATATCCAGATGCACCTCATGAGTCTCTATTAGTTTTAGATGCAACAACAGGTCAAAATGGAATATCACAAGCAAAACATTTCAAAGAAGCAACACCTGTTTCTGGAATAGTTTTAACAAAAATGGATGGTACCTCAAAAGGAGGAATCATTTTCTCAATTAAAGACGAATTAGATATGGATGTTAAATTAATAGGTTTGGGCGAAAAAATGGATGATCTACAAGAATTTAATTTAGATAACTTTATTTATGCACTAACCAAAGATTTAATTAAAGAATATGAACAACAATAAAGAACTTGCTTTACTTGAAAAAAAGGAATATTGACTAAATTTATTTAAAAAATATTCTTTTTTATTAACTCAAAATCAAAAGCAAGTTTTTCATTTATATTTTGTAGAAGATCTTTCATTAAATGAAGTAGCTATTGAATTAGCAGTTACTAGATCTGCTGTTTTTGATACATTAAAAAAGACAAAAATAAAATTAGAAGAAATTTATAAAAAACATCAAAATTAAAGGAGATAAATGGCAAAAATTAGTTTTTTCGCACTTGGTGGACAAGATGAAAATGGAAAAAATTCATATGTTTTGGAAATTGATAATTCGATTTTTTTAATTAACACAGGAGCTAAAATTCCACTTAGTAATTCATTAGGAATAGACACTGTTATTCCTGATTTTACTTATATTGAAGAAAATTATTCAAGGGTTAAAGGAATTTTTCTAACAGATGTGAAAAATGAATCTTTTTCGGCACTTCCTTGATTAATTATGAAAGTTCCTAAAATTAAAATTTATTGTTCTTCATTTACAAAAGCTTTAATTTTAGAAAGACTAACAAAATATAAAATAAGTAATAATCAATATGAAATTGTTTCACTTACAAAAAAAATCAAAATAGATGATGATGTTTTTGTCAAACCCATTCAATTAGCTGGATCAATTCCTGGAATTTATGGTTATAACTTCGAAACAGAAGATGGACTAATTTTATTTTTATCTAATTTTATTGTTGGAAATTTAGGAATTTACGGAAATACTAATTTAAATTATTTAAAAAGATCATTAGAATCAAGTAAACCAATTTTGATGGCTATGATTGACTCAACAAGAGCTAATTATCCAGGTAAAACAATAGATAAAATTTTTGCTAAAAAGTTTTTAGAAAAAACATTTTTAACAACAAAATCCACTTCAAGAATAATTGTCGGAGCATACGATGAAGAGATGCTTTCAATTCAAGAAATCCTTGATTTAGCTTACAAATACAAACGTAAAGTTGCTGTATATGGTAGAAATTATGACAATCTTTTAGAAATGAATCAACGATTAGCACAAAAACAAAATCTTGAAATACATTATCCAGAATTTTTTGATTTCAGGCAAGCTAATAAAATCGATAATTCTGTAATCTTAATTACATCAACACCTGAGCGAATTTACCAAAGATTTTTTAGAATTTTAGAAAAAGATGATGTCTTTTTTAAGCTTAAAAAAACAGATTCTGTTATTATGTTAGCTCCACCTATTAACGGAATGGAAGTATTACATTCTCGAGTTTTAGATGAAATTGCAAAAGTAGCAAAACAATTAGTTGATATTACTGAAACCCAATTTTATAGAACAAGACCATCAGAAGAAGATATTTTTGAAGTTTTAAAAGCTTTAAAACCAAAGTTTTTTATTCCAATCCAAGGTTTATATAGATATTTAGTAGTCGCTGGAAAAACAGCAGAACGTGCTGGCATTAATCGAGAAAATATCATAATTTTACAAAATAGAAAAGTTGCTTTTTTTCTTGATGGACAACTAATTTCACAAAAACATTCTATTAAGAACGCTGGTGAAGTTATAGTAGATGGTTTTGGAGTTGGAGATATTTCAACAGAGGTTATCAAAGAAAGAGAAGCACTTTCAAGAGATGGAACTATTGTAGTTTGTGCTTTATTAGATACTAAATCCAAACGTTTAATTTCTGAGTTAATTATTAATTCATACGGAATTTTAACTAAAGAAAATAAAGAAAAAGTAAGCAAAATTATTCACGAAGTTGTTTATACTCACTTCTCAGCTGTTTCAAAAACAAGACTAAGTGATAATCAAGTAAAAGAAGTACAAGAAAAAATTCAAAAAAGTATTAAAAGAAAAATTTTTAAAGCTATTGATAAAGAACCTGTAATTATTGTTGCTTTTTATGAAAATTATTAATTCTAATTTTGCTTTGATTGCTACAAAAATAGTAATAATCTTAGTTTTTTTATTTTTATTTGTTAGTGAATTTATTGATGTTAATGGAGTAAGTACTTTAAGTGATTATTTATTTGGAGTTGTCTTTGGTTGATATACTCCGATGATTTATTTGATTGTAATTTTTATAACTTTTAAATACAAAACTACCTTGATTTTTACAGCTGTTCAATGAAAATCTAAAGATATTTTCTTTTTGATTTTTCTTTTTTTAATAATTAATTGAATAAGCATTTATTTTCAATATTTTTTAACAATGAAGGATTTTGACCCTAAATTTTTAGCCAAAAATTCAATTATAACTTGATGGAATTTATTTACTTCATCCAATAATGATTATCATCCTTTTGTTTGAAATGCAGGTTTTTTATCTTTTTTAAGCTTTGCTATATTTGGTGCTATATTTACACAATATGGTATAATTTCAATATCTTTTTTATTACTAGTTTTATGACTAATCTACTTTGGCTATAAACTAATTTCCAATTTAAAAAAGTCAACAAAATTAACAAAAAATAACAATATACAAAGGAGAAAAACTTCAATTTAGAAAGAAAAAAGAAGCAAAACTTTGTTTTTCCTAAAGATGAAAGTTATAAAAATGCAATTAGAAAAATTACTTTGAAAAGATGCTCAAAATAAAATTGAAAAAGGTGTTGTTTTATTAGAATTTTATGTAACATGATGTGGAGATTGCAAAATGATGGCTCCAGTTATGGAAAATTTATCAAATTATTATAAAGACAATCCAAACGTACAAATAATTAAAGTAGACGCAGAAGAATCTGGTTTATTTAGAAAACAAGGAACAAGATTTGAAGTACTAAAAGTTCCAACACAATTAGTTTTAAAAGATGGAGAAATTTTATTCAAAAATTTTGAATACTGCCCAAAAGAAAAATTAATTCAAGAAGTAGACAAAGCTTTAGCAAAATAGTATGCATTCAATAAAAGTTAAGACAGCACAATATTTAAAATATATTATTGAACTTTACATCAAAACAGGTCAGCCAGTTGGTTCAAAAAATCTTAAGAAATTTTACAACTTAGATCATGCGCCGTCTTCTATTAGAAATGCGATGCTTTTCCTTGAAAAAGAAGGTTTTTTAGAAAAATCTCATGCCTCCAGTGGAAGAATTCCTACTCTTAAAGGTTATGAATATTATGCTAAATTTTTAGCAAATGATACTAATAATGATTTACAGCAAAAATTAGAAGATATTTTTGCAAAACGTAGGACTTCAATAGACGAAACTGTTTCTGAAGCAGTTAAAATTATTTCTGATATTGCAAATATTACTTTAGTAACAACAACAAATAATACTAATGAAAAATTAATGTCAATCCATTTAACTATTATTAGTGATTCATCAGGTGTTGTTGTTTTAGTAACATCAAGTGGGAAAGTTGAAAATAAAGTTATTCACTTTAATGAAACCATTTCAAAAAATGATGTGCAAATTGCGATCAGAATTTTTAAAGAACGACTTTTAGGTATCTCTATTAGTCAAATTGCAACAACATTGCAAATTTTAAGTCCAATTTTATCTCAAGAAATCAAAAATACAGATGGATTACTAAAGCATTTTGTTGAAAATATTTTTAATTTTCAAATGCAACATACTTCACAAATATATAATAAAAATTCTTTAATTTTAAACAAAGATATTTCAAGACAAAAATTAATTGATATCTTAGAAATAATAGAAAAAAATTCAATTTGAGAGTTTTTAGAAAAGCTTCATCCAGAAGACAAGCAAGAAACTTTAAAGATTAACATAGAATCACAAGAAACATCTTTTATTTCAAAAAAATTTCCACAATCTTCTAACTTAAAGGAACTAAGTATTGTTGGTTCAACAAAGAAAATGAATTATTCTGCGATACTTACCGGAATAAAATTATTAGAAGATTTTTTAAATAATAAAGATACCAAATTATTAAATAGTAAAGAAAGCAAAGACAAACAAAAAGAACCAAAAATCCAAAAAGTATAAAGGAGTATTATGTTTAAGAAAAAAAGTAAATTTAGTGAAGAAGAATTAATTCAAGAAAGAAATTCTATATCTTTAGAAGAAGAGCAAAAAGAATTAGAAGAAGCAGAAACAGTTGTAGAGGATTTAGAAAAAGAAGCAGCTAAATTAAAAGAAATTGAAAAAGAGATACAAAAAACTATAAAAGAAGCAAAAGCTTCAGAAAAAAAAGAAAATTCGCAATCTGTTGAAGAAGTCAAAGAAGAAACTTTAGAAGATGTCAAAAAGAAAAATGAAGAACTTATTAGTCAATTACAGGCTTTAGAATCTAAAGTTATTAGATTAGAAACACAAGCAAAATTTGCAGAATTCGAATTTAAAAACAAGATCCAACAACTAGAATCCAAAAGTTCTTTAAAAGTAAAAGAAATAAAAGAAGAAGTACATAAAAAAATGGAAGAAGAAAAAGAAAATATCAAGAAATTTTCTTTACAAAAATTTTTAGAAAGCTTTATTTCTCCTTTTTCTAATTTAAAGTCAGCCATTGATTTTGGAAGTGATGCAGATAATGCTGCCGTTTCTAATTATGTCAAAGGCTTTGCAATGTTGTATAGACAATTAGAAAAGGTTTTAGAATCTTTTGGTTTAGAAAAAATTGAACCAAAAAAAGGTGCTGAATTTGATTCACATTTTCACAGTGTTTATCATGTAGAAGATATTTCAAATAATGAAACTATTATTGAAGTAAAATCTATAGGTTATAAACTACATGATAGAGTAATTAAACCTGCGCTTGTAGTGGTGGGTAAAAAATAATGCAAATAGATGAGCAGATCAAGCAAGTGCTTCAAAAAATAATCAATAATTTCGGTTACGAAGCCAATGTTGTTCTTACACCTTCAAAATCACACGCTGATTATTCAACAAATTTAGCAATGGTAGTTGCAAGTAAGTATAAATTAGATGTTATAGATTTTGCAACTAAAGTAGTAGAACAAATAGACAAAGACAAATTATTTCTTACTAAAATAGAAGTTGTAAAACCAGGTTTTATAAACTTTTTTGTTTCTAATACATCTTATGCGAATATAGTAAATAACATCATTTTAGAAGGTGAAAATTTTGCCAATTTAAAGCAAAATAAAGTCTATAACGTAGAATTTGTCTCAGCAAATCCAACAGGTTATTTACACTTAGGGCACGTTAGAAGTGCTGCTATTGGTGCGACTTTAGCAAATGTTTTAGAACATGCTGGAAACAAAGTAATTCGTGAATATTACATCAATGACAATGGAGTGCAAATTGATAATTTAGCCAAATCTTTATTTGCACGTTATCAACAAATTTTTAATCCTAATTTTGCAATGCCTGAAGATGGATATTTTGGCCAAGATATAATTTGAGCTGCGCAACAAGTTTTTGATTTAGTAAAAGATAAATATCAACAAAAAAGCCTTGAAAATGAAGGAGTTTTGAGTTTTTTTAAAGAAACAGGAACTAAAATTTTTCTTGAAGAAATTAAAAAAGATTTAGCACAAATAGGCATTCATTTTGACGTTTTTTCTTCAGAAAAAAAGCTTTATCAAGACAAAAAGATTGATAATTTATTAAGTTCATTAAAACATACTTACAAAAAAGACGATGCACTTTGATTAGAAACAACAAAATTCGGTGATGATAAAGACAGAGTCTTAATTAAACAAGATGGTACTTATACATACTTTACTCCTGATATTACTTATCATTTGCAAAAACTTCAAAGCAATAATCCAGATAAACTAATAAATGTTTGAGGTGCAGATCACATTGGTTATGTTCAGAGAATGAAGTCAGCTTTATCCATTTTAGGTTATCCAAACAAAGTAGATTTTCTTATTTATCAACTAGTAAAATTAATAAAAAACAACCAAGAACTTAAAATGTCAAAAAGACGCGGGACTTCTTTTACTTTAAAAGATTTATTAGAACTTTGTTCCAAAGATGCAATTCGTTATTTTATGATTAATAGAAGCGAAAATACTAATTTAGATTTTGATTTAGACCAAGCAAACCAAATTTCTGATCAAAATCCAGTTTATATTATTCAATATTCTTATGCCAGAATTGCTCAATTACTTTTAAAATCAGAGATCAAAGAATATCAAGCTACTTCTTTTTTTGAAGAAAATGAAATAAAATTAATAAATATTTTGAAGGAATTTAACGAAATTATTGCAACAATTACAAAAAATTATAAAATTAACTTATTAAATCAATACTTACTTAATTTAGCAAAAACTTTCAATTCTTTTTATTCAAATTCAAAAATAATTGGAAATCCAAATGAAAAAAACTTGTTAGCATTAGTAAAAGCTACAGGAATTGTTCTTAAAATTGGACTTAAATTAATAGGTGTGAGTATAAAGGAAAGGATGTAATATGAAAACTTTAATTACAGCTGCAATAGAAGCTTTAAAATTAAATTCACAATTAAGTTTTAATGATTTATTTAATTCAATACTTAAAGATTTCTTACCAAAATGGAAGGAAGAATTACCTAATTTAAGTTTTGATGAAATTTTAATTAGAAAAAAAGGCGAATTATATAAACTTCTAACTGTGGATGGCAACTTTACCATGGTAGGAGATAATGTTTGAAAATTAAGACATAACTTTGTTAATCATTAATTTTCGCAAACAAAAATGAAGGAGATGCTATGAAAAAATTAGTAAATGCTAAAGAAATTTTACAAAAGGCACATAAAAACGGATACGCTGTTCCACACATTAATATTAATAATTTAGAATGAGTAAAAGTAATTCTTACAACTTGTCAAAAAATGAACTCACCTGTTATTTTAGGAATTTCAGAAGGTGCACTTAAATACATGGGAGGAGTTAAAACAGTTTTCAATTTAGTAACTAACCTAATGGATTTTTTAAAAATCACAATTCCAGTTGTTTTACACGTTGATCATGGAACAGTTGAAACTTGTTTAGCTGCTATTAAAACAGGATTTACATCTGTTATGTATGATGGATCTCATGAAAGTTTTGAAGTTAATCTTAAAAATACAAAAAAAGTTATTGCTGCAGCTTCTAAAAAAGATGTTTCTGTTGAAGCAGAAGTTGGTTCTATTGGTGGAGAAGAAGATGGTGTTATTGGTTTAGGTGAAATTGCTTCAGAAGAAGAAGCTTTAAAAATGAAGGAAGCTGGTGTTACAATGTTAGCTGCTGGTATAGGAAATATACATGGACTTTATCCTCCTAATTGAAAATCTTTAGACTTTGATACATTAAAAAATCTTTCTTTTGTTACACAATTACCACTAGTTCTTCATGGTGGCTCTGGAATTCCAACTGATCAAATTCAAGAAGCAATTAAGTTAGGAATTTCAAAAATTAACATAAATACAGAATTGCAGCTTGCAAACGCAAAAGGAATTACAGAATTTATTGTCTCTGGTGAAGTAAAAAAAGGTAAAAATTACGATCCAAGAAAAATGTATGCACCAGGAATTAAATTAATGGAAGAAACCATTGAAAAGAAAATTTTAGAATTCGGTTCAAAAGATAAAGCATAATTTTGTGTATAAGCAATATTTTTTATAAAAAAAGGAATTAAAAGTGTTTAAAAAGAATAACAAAAGTCAAAATTATCAACCCAATTTTCCACAACCAACTAATAATCAACCATATCCATCTCAGCAATATCCTCAAGGTCAATATCCACAACAATCCTATCCTCCGCAATACGCTCCACAGAGTCCATATCCAACTAATTATGGACAATTTCCAAATGGATTAGACAATGAAAACAGAATAAAAAACATAGAAAAAGAAGTAAAAAAAATTTTCGGTTCAGAAACTAGAATTCTTCTTTGACAAATGATTATTTCTTTAATTTGCTTGGCTTTTCTTGGTTTTGTTATTGTTACAAGATTTTTAGAAACAAAATATCCAAGTGAAGCAGTGAACAAATTTTTTTCTAATAATCAATACAGTCAGTGATTTTTAATCTTTCCAATTGTTTTAGCTATTTTATTTTTATTTAGTTTTGTAAAAAGCGCAATTGATCGTGGTTCTACTAAGAAAGCTATAAAAATATTTAAAGATCAATTAATGGCAAATTCAAGTGTTTTCACAATGCCTGGAACATTGCCAAATATTGTTAAAAAACTTACTTTAAAACAAGTAACTAGAAGTTGAATTGCTGCATATTTTGTCACTGCTGGTTTAATTTTTGCATCTGTGTTGTTTTTCTTAAGCACTGTTCAAATAAAAGAACCAACTTCTAATACAGAACAAATTCTTCAAGGAATACAAAAAATAGTTTCAGAATTTTTAACAAAACATTTTAAAAATCCTCAATTGGTTGGAATTTTAATGTATGTTGCTGTTGGTACTGTGTTTGTTCTAGGATTAATAAATTACTTAGTAATTAGAAAAAGACTAGCAAATATAGATGCTGTGTTTGGTCAAGTCTACAGAAGAGAAATTGACATTGACCGTATAAGATCTAAAAGGCATTTTATTTGTTTTGTTGTTTATTTTGTTTTAATTTTATTCCCAGTTGTAATTGTTGTGCTTTTACTAAGAAAAAGAAGAGCAAAAAAATAAAATATTAAAAAACAAACAAAAAGAGCCATTTATGTGAGCAGATCCCCTTTTCCTAGAAAAATAGAAAAGGGGATTTTTTATGAAATATTCATTAGAATTTAAATTAGAATGTGTAAAAAAATACAAAAAAGGAATTGAAATTAAAAAGCCTGATTTTGCTAATACAAGTCAAAAAAATTTTTTAAATCAAGTAAATTTTTGAGAAAAAATTTATGACAAATTAGGTGTTGAAGGTCTTAAGAAAAAACCACGAAATAAAAAGTGAACTATAGATCAAAGATTAAACATAGTTAAAAGATTTTTAGCTGGTGAACCAATTGTTAAAATTTCACTTGAAAATAATCTTAATCCAAGTCAAATATCTTTTTGAGCGAAAAAATATTTAGAATCGGGAATT
>NZ_KB911488.1 GCF_000383515.1 Mesomycoplasma hyorhinis ATCC 17981 | reverse complement strand
TTAGCAAAATCAGGCTTTTTAATTTCAATTCCTTTTTTGTATTTTTTTACACATTCTAATTTAAATTCTAATGAATATTTCATAAAAAATCCCCTTTTCTATTTTTCTAAGAAAAGGGGATCTGCTCACATTTTACATATTTTAATTTTAATTATTTTATACAAACATTGATATTTAATTTTTTATATAACAAACATACAAATTAAATAAAGTTTTTTATCTTATTAACTGTAAAAAAATAATGAATAATTTTTAGAATTAATTAATTTATTTTAAATAAAAAACCTGTTGTTTTACCAGGTTTTTTACAATACTTTTATTAATGAGTAGGTGGGTTAATTACAATAGTACCTTTAGTTTTTTCATTAATTATTCTTTGAATTTCTTCAAGAATTTTTTCCTTTTCAACTTCTATTCTTTGCTCTAGTACAGGTTTTGCTTTTTCATAACCTATTATTGCACCTCCAGCAACAAGTAAAGCTATTGAAATAATAAACAGTACTAAACTAACAAAAATCAAGACCATAAATACAGTAAATTGAATTGCTCCGTTATGTTTTATATAAAATCTAATTGTAAAAGATAAAACTACTGCTGCAATAACCAAAGCAGCAATTCCTGGTATAAAAAAGGCAAGATTTGATATATCAGAAATATCAGGTAATTTAATTTTTTGTAGTGTATCTGAAATCATATTGTTCCTTTCATTAATTTTTTAATATTAAATAACTTAAAAGCTATAGAATATAGAATAAATATACATTGCTTTCTATAAACTATTAAAAATTTTAAATTATTATTAAAAAAACAAAAATTTTTCTACTATCGAAATATTTATTAAAGAAAATCCTTCAAAAATGAAGGATTTTTTACTTTTTTTGTTCATCAAAAATAATACTAACTAAATTTTCAATTTTGTCAAGAATTAAATCATCATTTAATTGAATTTAGTCATTTAATATTTTCTTCTGTATTAAATTCTTTTGTAAATGTGGTTATTTTTTTACTATTTAAACTAATAAATCCAGATTCTTTTCCTCAATTTCATCAATTAGAAATGTGAAAATATCAAATTCAAAAATAAACAAAAATAATAATAAAAAGAACACTAATACAAATAGATAAGCTAATAAAATAATGTTTGAACTTGAATTTATTAAACTCTAATTTCTTATGATTTTTTAAAACTATAACTTTATTAGATTTAGCTAATCATCAATAGAAAATATTAAGTAAAATTGAAAAAACTATAAAGATAATTAAAATAATAGGTGCAGCTTCGAAAAACACATTGATTGAATTAGCTTGATTTTTTCACAATTCTATATTCATATAATAAATCCCACTTTCTTTTATTGATTTATTTATAAAATTAGTTTAAAAATTTACAATACTTAATTTATTTTAAAGCATAATCACAAATAAAGATAAATTAGTTTAAAAAAACTTATTATTAAAATAATAATAAATTTAAAATGCTTTTTAAATAGTTTAAAAATTATAAATTAAAATTGTAATAAATCATTTATATTTAAAAAAAGAATAAATTAAGAATAAAAAAGTTTTGAAATTATTTTTGTAATTTCAAAACTCTATAAGATATTTAAGACTATATTAATAAAATAATTTATAAGTTAATTGTTTAATTTAGCTTCTTTTTTAGAGTGTTTGTATTTTAAAGCTGCTTTTAAAAAACTATCAAATAATGGATGAGGTCTCAAAGGTCTGGCCAAAAATTCAGGATGATACTGAACTCCAATGTAGAAATTATGTTGTGGATCTTCGCAAGCTTCAATTAATTCACTTTGTGGATGTTTTGCTGAGAAAACAAATCTTTCATCTTCTAAAATAGGAACAAATTCTTTAACAACTTCGTATCTGTGTCTATGTCTTTCTGTTGTTTTATCTGTTTTGTAAATTTTAGCAATTAAGGAATCTTTTTTAAATTCAACTTCAGAAGCTCCAAGACGAAGAGTTCCACCTATTTGTAATTTATCACCATTTTTAGTATTAAAATCTAAAACATATACTTCATCTTTGTCTGAAGCAAATTCTTTAGAATTAGCATTGATTATTCCTTTGTGTCTTGCTTGTGCAACAGTCATTGCTTGCATACCTAAACAAATTCCAAAAGTCGGAATATTATGTTCTTTTGTAAAAGCAGCAGCTCTTACTTTATTTTCAAAACCACGTTTTCCAAAACCTGGTAAAATTACAACTCCATCAGCTGTTTTTAAATTTTCTAAATTAAGTTCTTGTTTTTTTGCACTTGTTGTTGTATCTAAAAATTTAAGATCAACTTCTAGTTTGTTATACACAGCACAAATTCTTAATGCTTCAACAATGGATTTGTAAGCATCAACAAACTCTGTGTATTTTCCAAGCATCATGATTTTAAGAGTTTCTTCTTTTTTAGCATTATAAAGACTTTCAAATTCTTCTCATTTAGTTAAATCAGCAGGTCTTTGCTCTAATTTAAAATAATCTAAAATCGATTGAACAACTTGTTTTTCTTCAAAATATAAAGGAATTTCGTAAACATTTTTAAGATCAGGAATGGAAACAACATTTTGAATTGGTAAAAGTGAAGCTTTTGCTACTTTCATTGCTGTTTCTTTGTTTAATTCTTTATGAGTTCTTAAAAAAATCATATTAGGGCGAATACCCATTGCATGTAATTTAGAAACTGAAAATTGTGTTGGTTTGGTTTTAAAATCTTGAGAAGTTTCTAAAAATGGTACATAAGTTAAATGAACATAATAAGAATTTTCAAAATCAGATTCATAACCCATTTGTGAAATTGCATATAAAAAGAGATTAGATTCAATATCACCAACAGTTCCACCTATTTCAACTAAAACAAAGTCAGTGTTATATTTTTTTTCAACATTTTTTAAGATATTAATTATTTCATCGCTAACATGTGGAATATATTGCAAAGTTTTTCCATTATAAAAACCTTGTCTTTCTTTTTCAAGGATTTTAGAAAGAATTTTTCCTGATGTGTAGTTAGAATCTTTTGAAAAATTTTCATCTGTGAATCTTTCATAATGACCCAAATCAAGATCAGTTTCTCCTCCATCTTCAGTTACATACACTTCACCATGTTCATAAGGTGATAAAACTCCTGGATCAACATTTAAATATGGATCAAGTTTAATAATAAAAACAGAATAACCACGATATTTTAAAAGATTTCCTAAAGATGAAACAACAATTCCTTTTCCAATACCTGAAAGTACTCCACCTGTTACAAAAATAAATTTAGACATTTTTTCCTTTATATTTCTTAAATGATAATACAGTTTGTTAATTTATAAATATTTAAATTAAATAAATAAAAAAATAAGAGTATGAGCTCTTATTTTTTGGATTAAATAACTACACTTCTAATTTAATTTTAATAGAAGGTCCCATTGAAGCAGATACAGTAAGATTTTTAATATATGTACCTTTAACAACGCTTGGTTTTAATTTTTTAATTAATGTAATTAAAGTTTGAGCATTATCAACTAATGCATTTGTTTGCATTGAAACTTTTCCGATTAAAGAGTGAACAATTCCGTATTTATCAGCTCTATAATTTGCTTTACCTTTTTTAAGTTCTAAAACTGCTTTATCAGGTGTTGGAGTAACAGTTCCGGTTTTTGGATTTGGCATTAAACCTTTTGGTCCTAATTTTTTACCATATTTTCCTAAAACAGGCATCAATTTTGGCTCAACTACAATAACATCAAAATCAAATTGGTCAATTTTTAAAGCGTGTTCTAATTCTTGAGTTGTATAAACTAAATCAGCACCTGCAGCTTTTGCTTTTTCTGCTAATTCACTTGAATCTGTAGCAACTAATACTCTAATTGATTTTCCTGTACCATGTGGTAAAACAACGCTACCTCTTAATTGTTGATCTGCTTTTCTAGTATCAAGATTTAATCTAAAAGCTAAATCAACTGAAGCATCAAATTTTGTATAAGAAGTTTTTTTCACTAATTCCATAGCTTCTTCTAAAGTATAGAATTTGTTTTTATCGACTAATTTATTTACTTCAGCAAGTTTTTTTCCTATTTTTTTCATTATTTAGCCTCTTTCTGTTGTTTTACAAATTCATCTCATCCTTCAACTTCTACGCCCATTTGTTTTGCAGTTCCATAAATTGTAAACATTGCTTTTTCAAGATTTTTGGTATTTAAATCAACTAATTTATACTGTGCAATTTCTCTTAATTGTTCTAATGTTAATTTTGCTACTTTAGTAGTTTTAGAGTTTGAAGAACCTGATTCAATCTTAGCTAATTGCTTAATTTTGTATGAAGCAGGTGAAGTAAATAATTTAAAATCAAAGCTTTTGTCTTTGTAAATTGTAATAGCAACAGGAACTGGTTCACTTCCTCTATCTCTTGTTGCATCATTGAATTGTCTTGTAAATTCTGGCATAACAATTCCAAGTCCAGCTAAAGCAGGACCTGGTTTGGCTTGACCAGCGTTAAATTGAAGTTTAGCAACTCTTACTACTTCTTTTTTTGCCATTTTCGAGCATCCTTTCATAAGTTCTCTTGGTGGTACTATCGAAATTTTTCTTCCACTAGAGGCAATAAATGCTTTTAAATAATACCATATTTGCTAAAAAAGTTATTAAAAAAATAAATTTTATAAATAATCAATTTCACTATCACTCTGTTTTAAAATAGGCTTGTTTGTTGTATAATTTTAAGTAATTTATTTAAATAAACAATATTATTTTGGAGCATATACATGAATATAAAACAACTATTAAAATCCGCTGCGAAACACGATCAACAAAACATTAGTATTAAAGGCTGACTTACAAATTCAAGAGGAAATGCCAAAATTAAATTTTTAGAAATTAATGATGGTTCAACTTTTGAAAATCTGCAATTAGTTTTAAAAAATGATAAAGCAACCATTGAACAAATTGAAACTTTAAATCTAGGTGCTGCTATTGAAGTAAAAGGTGTTTTTGCATATACACCACAAGCTCAGCAAAAAGGTGAACTTCTTTGTTCTCAACTTACTATTTTGGCACATTCAAATGCAGAATTTCCTATACAAAATCAAGAAATGTCTTCTGAATTTTTAAGAAGCATTCCACATATTAGACATAGAACAAAGCTTTTTAGAGCTGTGATGAGAATTAGATCAACTTTGGCATTTGAAATTCATGAATATTTTAGAAAACATGACTTTTTATACCTTTCTTCACCTATTATTACTTCAAATGATGGAGAAGGAGCTGGAGAAGCTTTTGTTGTTGATAATGAAGAAAAAGATTTTTTTAACAAAAAAGCAACTTTAGGGGTAACTGGGCAACTACATGCTGAAGCTTATGCTTTAGGTTTTCAAAAGGTTTATACATTTGCGCCTACATTTCGAGCTGAAAGATCTAATACCAAAAAACATGCTGCTGAATTTTGAATGATTGAACCTGAAGTTTCTTTTTATAAACTAAAAGACATTATTCATTTAGGTGATTCGCTTTTAAAAACTGTTATTAAAAACACAATTAAAAAACATCCTGCTGAGTTTGAATACTTCCAAAAAAATATTGATGCAAATTTAGTTGAAAAATTACAACAATTTTACAACAACAAATTAACAATTTTAGAATATAGACAAGCTATTGAAATTCTAAAGAAAAATAAAGCAAAATTTGAATTTCAAGACATTGAATTTGGCACTGATTTAAAAACAGAGCACGAAAGATTTCTAGCTGAAGAAGTAGTAAAAGGACCTGTTGCAATTGTTAACTATCCAAAAGAAATTAAAGCATTTTATATGCACCAAAATGATGATGGACAAACAGTAGCGGCTTTTGACTTACTAGTTCCTGGAATTGGTGAATTAATCGGTGGATCACAAAGAGAAGTAAGATATGACAAATTATTTCAAAGACTAAAAGATTTAAATATGGAACAAGAAGATTTACAATGATATTTAGATCTTAGAAAATTTGGAAATTATAGCTCTGCTGGTTTTGGTTTAGGTTTTGAACGTTTAATTATGTATGTAACTGGTGTTGATAATATTAGAGATTCAATTCCATATCCAAGAACCAATAAAAACTTAATGATGTAATTTATGATGTTATCAATTTTTTTACCTATTTATAATAAAAATCAAAATTTAGAACAAATATTAGAAAAATTTGTAAAACAAACTGACAAAGATTTTGAACTTGTTCTTAGCTTAAACTCACCTTCAGAACAACAACTAATTGCTTTAGATAAATTTAAAAAATCCTTCAAAAATCAAGTAATTATTTTAATCAATGACAAAAACAAAATTCTATCTGAACAAATTTTAGATATGGTTTTGCTCTCATCTGGTGAATATTTTGTTTACATTGCTGATTTTTTAGATTTTGAAAACAATTTAGTTGAATTATTTTCAAAATACAAACAAAAATTTAATTGTGATGTTATTGAATTCAAACCTAAATTAAAAACTTATTTTCAATGAATGCCCAAAAACAGAATCAAGAAAAATCGAGTTTTTAACTTACCAAGTCAGCCACAAGTGATAGCTTATTCATTTCCTTTATTTTTTAATAAATTTTTTAAAAAAGATACTTTTTTAAACATAATTAAAAACACAAATATTAAAGAAAATAATTCAAAATTTTTACTAAATTTAGTTTATAAAATCTTATTAAATATACAAACTTATGTGTTTATAGATCAAGTTTTTTTAACTATTAAAAATATTAAAGTAGATAAAATTAGTTTTTATACTTTAAATAGAAACTGAAGTGAAATTCAAGAATATATGCTTCAAAATAGAAGAAAATTTGCAAATGAGATCCAATATGCAAAAATGTATTTCTTTGAATTATTTATTCCAAGTATGTTTGGCCTTCATAAAAGTAATTTTTTTAAAAAAATCAAACATATGCTTTGAAAAGAATCACAAATACAATTATTAATGGATAAATATTTTAGTTTTTTAGAAAAATTGCGCAAAGTGGAATTTAACAAAAACATTAATCTTTACTTATTTGAAAATAACGAAGAATCTTTTTTAATTAAATCAGACTTAAACCAAGATAAATGAAAAGAAATTCATAAAAAATTATAATGCAAACACAAAATAAACTAGCTAACTTTTGGATTAGATTTTTGAGCGGAATTATAGATTTAGTAATCATATTTGCTTTTATAATTTTAATATCTTATGCAGTTTTTGTAAATGATGATGTAACAAAAAACATTATTATCTGAAAATACTATCTTTGATATTTTTTAATAATTGTTACTATTTTTTTACTCAAAATAATCTTGCCTTTGTTTAACAAAAACCAAACGATTGGTCAAAAATTTTGCAAAATCAAAATTGTTTTTCTTGAACCAGCTAACACATTTAAACAAAGATTAATTCAGCAAATCAAAAAAGAAACTCTGACAACACTTATTTGAATTATATTATTTATAATCTCTGCTTGCTGTTTGATCCCTTCAATCGCTTTGAAATTAGTTCAATCAAACACTTCTAAAAACCCAATTAAAATAACAGATTCTAATTATTGAATTTGATGAGAACAATTTTTAATTTCTATACCTATTTTATTTTCAAATATTAATACTCTATTAAGTTTTGTTTTAATTATCTCAATTGCAAGAAGAAAAAAAGTTGGTATAAATGATTTATTCTCCAAATCAAGAACTGTTTGAGTCTATAAAAAAGAAGACAAAAACCAAGATTTAATTTACAGAATTGAACCAGAGCTAATTAGCTTTAAAAAAATTATATGAATGGAAAGTGAACAAAATGAACTTAGATAAAAATTCTCAACTGCAAAATGATATTCTTAGTGGACTAAACACTAATCAAAAAGCAGCAGTGCTTGAAAATGAACATCATTTGAGAATTATTGCCGGAGCTGGAACCGGAAAAACCAGTGTTTTAACTAAAAAAATTGCTTATTTAATTGCTGCCAAAATAACCACGGCAAAAAAAATTTTAGCTCTTACTTTTACTAATAAAGCTGCAAATGAGATGAAAGAAAGGGTTAAAAACGTAATTGGTGCTGATGCTAATGAAACTAAAATTTTTACTTTCCACTCACTATGTAATTTAATTTTAAAAATTGAATCACAACAATTTAAAAAAATAAAAGAATTTGAAAATCTAGATAAAAACTTTAACATCATTGATGAAAGAGATCAGAAAAAAATTTTAAAAGATGTATACGAAAAGCTTCAATTTTCTTTATCAAATGAAGAAATCCCTAATTTTAGAAAAGCAATTGATTTTATAAGTTATGTAAAAAATAAGGAACTGACTTTTGAGCAAATTCAAGCCAATGCTCAAAATTCTACAGAGAAAAAACTTGTTAAAATTTACAAAAACTATGTTTACTACATGAACAAAGCAAACGTAGTTGATTTTGATGATTTGCAAATCTTTGTTAAAGTCTTATTTACTCAAATTCCAGAAATAGCCAAAAAATGATCTTCTTTTTTTGACTTTGTTTTAGTTGATGAATTTCAAGATACCTCTTCAATACAATATGAAATAGTTAAACTATTAATTTCAAAAAAAACCAAATTAATAGTTGTTGGTGATCCAGATCAAACCATTTATTCATGAAGAGGAGCAGATGTTAATTTAATTTTAAATCTTGAAAAAGACTTTGATAATTTAATTTCAATAACATTAAATAGAAACTACAGATCTAGTCAAACAATTCTAGATGCAGCAAATATTCTTATTTCCAATAACAAAAACAGAATCAAAAAGAATCTAGTTTCAAATCAAGACAAACAAGAATTAGAAATTAAATTTTTTGACGCTGCTAATCAAAATGTTGAGTTTTCTTGGGTTATTAGCGAAATTAATAATCTAAGAAAAAATAAAGTTCAACTTAAAAACATTGCTATTTTATATAGACAACACTTTTATGCCAAACACTTAGAAGATGAACTTTTTAAAGAAAATATTGCTTATAAAATTGTTGGAAATACTTCATTTAATTCTAAAAAAGAAATCAGAGATGCAATTAATTTTTTAAGAGTAATCAATGATGGAAACGTTGTTGCTTTTAGTCAAGTAATTAATATTCCTTCAAAAAAAATTGGTCCAACAGTTTTGAATAAATTAACTTATTTAGCTGAAAAATATAACAAAAATCTTTATGATTTTCTAATTGATTTTTATAGTAAAAAAATTAAATTTGTCAATGATAAAGAGGATAAAATTCCACTTTCAAAAGAAAATCAAAAAAAACTTACTCATCTACTTTCATACATCAAGGCATATCGCAAACTATTTGAACAAGGGCATAAAAAATTTGATGAACTTTTAAAAGCATTTTTACAACAAATTGATTATCTTAGCTCATTTAAACATGAAACCGGCGAAAGAAAAGAAGCTCAAGAAACTTTAGAAAAATTCTACGCTTCTTTGCGTGTGTGACAAAAACATAAACCAAATAAAAAACTAAGAGATTATTTAGATGATAGTGTTTTATCTTCAGATTTAGATAACGATTATGAAGCAAATACTTCAATTTCACTAATGACAATTCACGCTGCTAAAGGACTTGAATTTCAAAATGTTTTTTTAATAGGTATGTCTGAAGGAGTTTTTCCTACTAAAAAGACTTTAGAAAGCTATGATCAAGAACTTTTAGAAGAAGAAAGAAGACTAGCTTTTGTTGCAATTACTAGAGCTAAAGAAAGACTTTTTATCTCTTATTCAAGATCTAATTTTCTTTCAGCAAGTAAAACAAACAATTATCGACCAACACCAATTAGTTGCTTTGTTTCTGAAATGAAGATAAAATCTGAACAAATTTTAAGTTTTAGTAGAATTACCCTAAAAGGTGATTTAAACTATACAAAAAGCGAAAATACTGATTTTTATCAAGGAGATTTAGTTCATCACATCAAATTTGGGCAAGGAATTGTTTTAAATGTTGAAAGTGAAACAATTGATGTTGAATTTTTTAATTTAGAAGAAACACAAAAAATAAAAACTATCTTAAAAAATCATAAATCCATTGAAAAAATAACTAAATCATAGGCTAAATTATGAGTATAGAATGAATATATTTAATCTTTTTTGTTTTTATTTTAATTATCATAGTTTTATTACTATTGTCTTTATATTTCTTCAAAAAAATACAAATGAATTCTTTTTTTATGATTCCTTTTGTTTATGATGGAAGAAAAGCAAGAATTAAAATCAAAGATGGTTACTTTTTAGAATATGCTAAATTTATTTCAAAAAGTAATCCATTAGTTTTTGGTGACTGAGTCTTGTTTAGTGATTTTATCGCTTTGTTTGGAAACAAAAATTTACAAATATTAAAAGATGCATTTTCAAAATGAAATAATTATAAAAACAATTTTGTAATCGAATTTTCCAACCAACACGATAATAAAAAACAGCTTCAAAACTTTAAATTACACTTTGAAGATACTAAAAATGAAAAAAATAAAGAAAAAACATTTATTTTAACTTCTATAATTCAAAAACCAATTTTTGATTACTTTTTTATTCAAAAATTTAAACAAAAAAAACATAAAAAAATGATTAAAAATGATTTTGTTTTTAATTCAAATACTAAAAAAAATATTGTTTTTCTAAACTTCAAACTCAAAAAATCATTAGCAAATTTTGAAGAAAAAGAAGCTTTATTTGAGCAATTTTACTGATTTAATATGTTTTCTTTAAGAGGTTTAAAATATGTTATTTTTAAAAAAGATGTTTTAACTTTACAATTTGAATTTTCTAAGAAAAAATCATTTGAAAATTACGTAGAAAAATTATTTTCTATATTTTTAAAAAATAAATACAAGTTTTTCTACAAATATATTTCAGCTTTTGTTAGCAAAAATCGTGAAGATTTAAAGTATTTAAATATAAAAATTGAATACACTTTTAAAGAAATTGAAAAACAAACAAAAACTACTTTATTTTTAGATCTAAAAGGATTTAATAATTCAAATTTAGCAAATGATTTTAATTTATTAGAATCAAAAAAAGAAGATAAAATAATTACAAATTTTGACAAAATAAAAATCACCAGTTTAAATACTTTTAAAAATCTCGATCACAAAACAACTGATCAAAAAATTTACAGTTTTTCATATTTAGATTCACAACTCACTAAATTCGAAAAAGAACAACTCACATATAATTCCTATCTAGAACAATTTCATCACGAAGGCGAACCTTACATACTTTTACTTGAACAGGAAATGTTCATTTTCCTTCTTAAAAAAGAAAAAATTAACTACAAATTAAAATATTTAATTAACGTAGATAACTTTAATAGCATTAAAAATATTATTTTTCAGCAAAAGCAAAAAGATCCTGAATTTGTACAAAATATAAACATTGGTTTTGTATTAAATGAAATAAACTCAATTGATTTTTTAAATATTGCAATCTTAAATCCTACATTTATCTTCTTAAATAAAGAGAAATTTCAAAAATTAGATAATCCAAAAATCAATATTTTAGTTCAATCCCTATTTAGCTTTTTAAAAAAGAAAAGAATTAATTTATATTGCGGACTTCCGAACAAAGAATTTGAAAAATATTATGAAAAATTAGGTGTTAATTACTTTTATTAGTTTATAATAATTAAACAAAATATAAGGAGAATTACAATTACTTTATTAATAATTGTGACAATGTTATGAAAAAACTAGCATTTATTATAGATTCATTTTCTGGTGTTTCACAAGAAACAATAGATCAGACTGACGATGTGGAACTACTTCCTTTAAAATTTATTTTAGATGGTGAAGAATTCTTAGATGATCAAAAAAGTTATAAAGGCGAAGAGCTATTTTTAAAAATCAAACAAGCAAAAGAATTTAAAACATCAATGCCTTCAATAGGATTAATGGAATCTGTTATCAATAAACTTGAAAAAGAGTATGAAAACATTATTGTTCTTCTTATTCCTTCATTTTTATCTTCAACATACTCTACTTTTAACTCATTAATTAAAGATAATCCTAAATTTCATCTCATCGATAATCACTTTTGTGGTGATGAATATTTAGATATTGCTAAATTTGCTTTAACTGAACTCAAAGATTATTCCACCGAGTTTATTATTAACTTTATTAAAGATATCAACAAAAACTCATTAAACTTTGTTATTCCTTCAGATTTAGATCACTTTACAAAAGGTGGTCGTCTAGTATCTATTAAAAAAATGATTATAAGTACAATAAATAGCTTTTCAATAATTTTAAAAATTACTGATAAGGACATTGCATTTGCTGGAATTAAAAGAACTCTAAAAGGGGCTGTTAAAAAAGTAGCTTCAAAATTAAAAGAATTCGCAGAGAAAAACCATCTTCACAACTATATTTTTAAATTAATTTATTCTGGAAATGCTAGTTTACTTGATGAAGTAGTTTCTGTTTTAAAACAAGAAGAAATTGAAGTAAAAAATGTTCAATTTGCATCTGCAATTGTTGCTACTCATACAGGTTACGCTGCCTTTTCTATTGGAATTTTTCCTAACTTAGATAAATGATTAACTAAAGCTTAAAAATTGACTTTATCAACAAAAAACACATCTATTGGATGTGTTTTTTTATTAATAAAATACTTTTTATTCTTTATTTCCTATTTTTTTCCTTTTTTTAGCTTAATTGTAAAAAATTTTTTAATAATTAGTAAGAACACAAAAAAACAAACAAAAAAAACAAAAAAAGGAGACTTAATATGGAAATTTATAAATTTGGAAAAATAGTATCCAAAAGTAAAAATTATTTAATTTTAGAACAAAATTATGTAGGTCATTTAATTTATGTGCCTAACATAGATAGATTTGAAAAAGATGAAAGTAAAAAAATATATATTTATAAATATGAAAATGAATATTCAAAAACAACATATGGTTTTGAAAACTTTAGAGAACGTATTTTATTTGAAGATTTAATTTCAGTTCAAGGTATCGGACCTAAAACTGCAATTGCTATACTAAATCAAGGTTGAGAAACTGCAATGTCATATATAGCTGATGGAGACTGGAAAAGAATTAGTGAATTTCCATATTTAAATGTCAAAAATGCAAAGCAAATTGTCTTCGAATTTCAGAATAAATATATCAAAATCTTCCAAAACTATCAAAAAACTTTAAACAAAGACAAAGTAATTAACGTTGAAGAAGAAGTTACCTTTAGCTCAAAAACTGTTTTAGAAGATAAAATAGCAAAAGAACTTGAAGATACACTAAAAATCCTTGGATTTCAAAAGAAACAGATTAATTATGCGCTTTCTAAAGTTCAAGCTAACAATGACTTTGAACTTTTAGTGGAAGAAGCAATTAAGTTGATTTCAAATGCAAGAGAATTTAGAAATTAGACCAAAGAATTTTGAACAATTCATTGGACAACAAAAACTAGTTGAGACCTTAAAAGTATTGATTTCTTCTTCTAGAAAGAGGAAAAAACCTTTAGATCACATACTTTTTTATGGCTCACCTGGGACTGGAAAAACTACTTTAGCAAACATTTTAGCTACTGAAACTCAATCAAAAATTAAATATATTCAAGGTCCTTTATTAGAAAAGAAATCTGATATTTTATCTATGCTAGCCAATGTTGAAAAAGGTCATATTATTTTTATTGATGAAATCCATTCTATTAATAAAAATATAGAAGAACTACTTTATTCTGCTATGGAGGAATTTGTCATAGACATTCAAATTGGTGTTGAAGGTGAGAGTAAAATTATGCGAATGAAATTACCTGAGTTTACATTAGTTGGTGCTTCTACTAAGATTTCTTCCATTTCTTTGCCACTAAAAAATAGATTTGGTCTTACAGCTAAAATTTATGAATACACAAGTGAAGAAATGAAAAAAATTATTCAAAATTCTTCTAACATTTTAAATATTGAAATCTCAGAGGAATTAGTTCATTATGTTGTTGATTTTACAAATAAAACGCCAAGAATTGCCAATAACTTACTAAAAAGAATTCGTGATTTTGCAATAGTTGAAGATACAAAAACGATTTCAAAAGATATAATTGATAAAACTTTTAATGGAATTGGAATTTTTTTAAATGGTTTAAATCTACAAAATATTGAATATTTAAATTTATTAGCTAACGTCTTTAAAAGAAAAACTGTTTCTTTAGATGTAATTTGTGGCATAATGAAGGAAACTAAAGAAAATATTATTAATAATATCGAACCTATTTTATTACAACTTGAACTAATTGAAAAAACACCAAGAGGTAGAAAAATTACTCAAAAAGGACTAGACTATCTTATTAGTATAAAAAAATAAAGCAATCAAAATTGCTTTATTTTTTCTTCTTTTTTATAGCTTTTTTGCAATAAATTAAGCTTCTAATTTGAAATTTGAAATTTGAGAGTAAACTTTTTTATCATTTTTAAATAGTTCAAATTCATTTGGAGAAGAAGTTCATAAATTAAGTGGAAGTTTAAAAGAATTAATTAATTTTGCTTCTTTTAAATACATTTTTGTTCAAGGGTGAAGATATTTACAGATTTTCACAATTCTTTCTTTTTCAACTTTAGTTAATTGAGTTTTAGTCCAAAATAAAAAGCCTAAATTGTAATTTGGATTTAAATCATAAATTTTTTGTAAAGATTCAAAGTTAAATGAAGAAAAAATAATTTTTTCAACTAATTTTGAATCATATTTTGAAACTAATTTATGAATTAAACCTTCTATTCCTTTGTATTCTTTTTGATCTGTTTTAATTTCAATGTTAATAACTGAAAATTTTTCTAAGTAAAGGTCTAAAAATTCTTCTAAAGAAAGAATTTTTTGTACTCTAGTTTTAACTTTGAAAAAAGCTGCAACATCTTCTTGTTCTAATTCATGAAAAGTACTATCAGATATTTCTTTGCTTCTTAATGATGTTCTTTTTGTATTTTCATCATGAATTACCACCAAACGTTTGTCTTTAGATAAGTGAACGTCTAATTCAACTCCGTCAAAGCAAAATTCATAAGCTAAATCAAAAGCTAATTTTGTATTTTCAGGCGCAATAGCTGAAAATCCTCTATGTGCTAAAAGTAATTGTGTTGATTTAGGCATTATGTAACTCCCTTCATCTGTAGTTTGTTTTTCCTGATTTTTTCATTTCGATTGTATTAGCTATAAATACCACTAAAGCACATAATACTCCAAGTAGAGTTATACCTAATGTAATTGCTAAAATAATTTGATATCCGGTTACATTAGTATTTGAATGCCCTGGATCAGTATATGCTTTACCAACTGCTCCGGTAATTTCATACAATCAAGCATCTGTTGAAAATCCTATAAATGAAAGAATTCCAACTGATGATGCATAATTATTTTTTCCTATTTCAATTTCACCAACTTGTGAATATCTTAGTGTTACCATTGCTCAAGATAAAACACCAACTAATAAAAATAAAATTGATGATAAAACAATAACAACTGTTGAATAATTTGAACTTATAAAAGCAAGTAAAATGATAATTAAAACAAGTAAAAGACCAATTACAGAAGCAAAAATTAGAAATAAAATATAGCTTTTAAATTTGTCAGCTAAATATCCAATGTATGAACTAACTGCAAATCTTAGTGCATAAGTTCTAACTCCACCTAAAATTGTTACTAGAACTACAGGGGCTAAGAAAGCGTTTTGAAGCATTTGTATTAAATAATAAGCAAAAACTGATTGGAAAGTATACATTCCCATTACAAAAATTGACAACATTCAGAGTTTTCAATTTTTTAATGAAGTTCAAACTTGTAAAAGGCTAGCTTTAAATTTTTCTCAGCTAATTTTAGTAATTTGAGATTTATCAAGTGGTTTTTCTTTTACTAAAAATAGAACCAAAAATGAAGTAATTACTAAAAATGTTGCTATTAAAAACGCATAAACAGAAAACGGAACTGTTGAATTGGTTGTGGATTTATCATTGTATCAAACTGTAGTAATAATAAGTCCAATTACAAAGACAAAAATAAAACCAATTATCCCATTCGCTGTTCCTTGAATTCCATATGCTAATCCTTGATTTTCCTTTGTAGTTTGCTGAGAAACAAGTTTTCATAAAGGAGTTCAGAAGATTAATGTTGAACTAATTCCTCATAATCCAAAGACTACTGAATATTGTGCCATTGCTGATTGATATCCAATGTCTTTGTGTTTGAGAATTATTGCTCCAAATCAGAACGTTAAAATTCCTGTGGATAGAACAGCTAAAAATAAAAGTTTACGCGAGCTAAATCTATTAGCTAAAAAACCTCCAGGAAGTTGTGTAGCTAAAGTAACCCAACCAATAATTGCTGTTAATCTAGCTACATCATCTTCATGTATTCCTAAATAAATATGTAAATTAGGAACGATATTTTTAATATAATAAGGCGCAGCAATAACAAAAACATCTGCTGCAGCCAATATTATTAAAGCTACTATTTGCTGTCAAGTAAATGCTTTAAATTTTTCTAAAATTTTGATTTTCATATTTGCTACTTAAAAAAATTAATTGTGTACTATATATAAATATATATACATCTTAATTTTACTTTAATTTGTACTAATTTTTTTCTATTTTTTAACAACTAATTAATTTTTAGTACTAATTTTATAAAATGTCAAACCATCAACATTGCTAAAACGTCATTTTGACAATATTTTTGCAAATTATGTTTTACTTCTTTTCAAGCCACATCACCAATTTTTTTTAAATATCTAAAAGTTCCTTGATTCATAGCTTGCATTCCGTTTTGTACTTCTAATTCTTTGTAAGGAATAATTCTTTCTTTGGTTTTATAATCATATTGAGTAATAAATTTTTCAATTTTCTTAATTGAATAATAACCTTTAAGATCAGAAACTTTTATTCATTTAAATCTAAAAGGATCTTGTAAATCAATAATGTTATCAGTGATATGTTTTACAAATTCTTTACATTGATAATAATTAGCTCGAGCATCACCTAAATCATGATATTTTTTTAAAATTACTAACATCTCATTTAATCTAGTTATTTCATATGCTTTGTTAAAAACAACATAATAATCTGCTTTATCTGAATAAATTCTTTTTATTATATCTACAAAATTAGTTCAATGATAAGTTAAAGGATCATAAACTAAATTAACTTCATCAAAACTTTGTTGAATTTTTTCTTCATTAATAGTAGAAATAATTGAAACTTGAAAAACAATTTGCTGATAAGGCAAAGTATAATCAATGCTTGGAAAAGGCAAGGAAATAGATTCAAAATCAAATCATATTATCCTTGCATCTTTTTGTAAAAACTTTTGAATATACGAATGTAATGCTTCTTGTTTTTCTGTATTAATTTCTATTTTGTTTTTTTCATTGAAGAATTTATAATCATCACTTTGTTTTATTTCGTGCAAAAATTCTTCATTTTCTATACATTTTATGATTTTTTTAGCTGAAAGAAAAAGTCCACTAAAACCTGATAAATCGCTATTTAATTCTTTGACAATATCAACAAAAAATGGACTTTTTTGAAACAAACCATCATCTAATTCACTAACTGGTTTAATTGATATTACCTGTTTTGCTTTGATAATTTCATCAATTGCATCATTGATTTCTAAAAAATAGCCCGCTGAAACAATTGTTTTTTGTTTTTTTCCTTTAATTGTTGGAATCATATTGTCTTTTACAAAATTAGATAATTTTAATCAAGTTGGATTTTGTTCAAATTCTTCAGTACTCATTCCTTGTTGTTTGCTAATTTTTTTAGCTTCAAAATCTTCTTTGTTTGTTGTTGTTTTTGCTGATTTATTAACATTTATATTTACAACCTCTTTAAAAAGTACTTCATTTTTCTTCATTTCTTGATTAATATCGAGCAAAAAAATACTAATGTCTTCTAATTTAAAAACATCATATAAAGCACTTTTTACTATTCAAAATTGTCAATGAGCTTTTAATAAATCAACTCTTTTTGTAGAAGTACTAAGTTTGAGTGAAGAAATTTTTTTCTCTTTGATAAAAAGAATATCTGGTCTTGCAATGCAATTTCTATATTCAAAAACTGGAAATAAAATAATATCATATTCATCTGATTGCAAAATTCTTTGTGTTTCTTGTATTTTATCAATTGTTGATTTGGATTTGATTGTGTAGATTTTTTTATCCTTGTACTCTTTTTCGATATATTGTTGAAAAAATCAAGGATACTGACTAAAAACATTTATATTAATCTTAAAAAAATCAAGTTTTTCTAACTCTGGATCATCTAAATCTTCAAGTGAACTAAAATTTCAAATTCCTTTTTCATTTTCTTCACTTTCTTCATCATATTCTTGAATTTCTAGTGTATTAGAATCTAATTTATGTCAAATAAAATATGGTTGGCTGGTATAAAAATTATAATAATGTCTATATGTTATAAACTCTTCTTTTTTCATATTATTATTTTACATAAAATAAAAAATAAAAAAGAAGTAAAATAAAATTTACTTCTTTTTATTATAAAATTTCTGCTTTGTCTTTGAAATTCTCTTTTGGTGATAATGTAAGTTTTGCTTTTAGAACTAGTTTTTTAACTTCTTTTGCAATAGCAGGAGCTGAAGAAATTGCTGGCGATTGCATACCTGCAACATTAATAAAGCAAGGGTTTTTATCAGTTGCTTTAATTATAAAATCTGAAGTTGCAACATCTATTGAACGTGAAGCTGCATAAGTAGTAATAATATTTGAAAAATTTAAATCAGGGAAGATTTTATGACCTATTTCTTGAATGTTTTTAGCTAGTTTTAAATCCACAGATTTAGCTTCATCTCTTTGATTGTGTTCTTCAGCAGTTGGTCCAACCATAATATTACCATTAAGTTTTGTAGTTACAATTACTCCTTTACCATATTTAGTTGGAGTCATAAAGAAAATAGATTTAGCATCAACGTTGTTTAAAGGCGAAAGAATTAAATATTGACCTCTTAAAAATCTTTGTTCAAATTCTGGATAACCCGCTAATTTTGAAATTTCATCTGCAAAAGTTCCAGCTGCATTAATAACAACTTTTGTTTTAAATTCAAAATCTGGATTGTTTGTTTGAATAAAAAAGACATTATTTTTAAATTCTATATTTTCAACTTTTGTATTTTCAAATAAGTGCGCATCGTTGTTTTTAGCAATTTGTAAAAAGGCTAAGGATGCTTTTTTTGAATCAATTATTCAAGAATTTGTACAAACTAGTGAAGAAACAACTAAAGGATTTAAATTATGATAAAGTTTTTTAGTTGCTTTTTCATCTAGAATTTTAAGTGATTTTGGATTTAAATTATTTTGAATTCCTTTGTTGTATAAATGTAATAATTCTGCTCTTTCTTCATCATCAAATGCTATAACAACAGAATCAGATTGTTTTCTTGGAAATTTAACTTTTGGAAAGATTTTTTCTTGTCATAATTTGTTTCCAATAACATTTAATTTTGCTTTTAAAGTGTTAGGTTCTGCATCAAAACCACAATGGATAATTCCTGAATTAGTTGCTGTAGTTTCATTTGCAAATGAAGGATTTTTTTCCAAAACAGCTAACTTAATTTTATATTTAGAAAGTTCATAAGCAATTGCACTTCCAACTATTCCTGAACCTATTATTACTACATCAAATGATAAAGTTTTCATTATTATTTATTCTCCAAACTATCTGAATTTACTTCTAAAATTGCATCTGAAATGGTAACAGCTTGGTTATTATTTGTAGCTTTTATAACTTTAAAGAATTTTCCTCTTGGTAATTGTGCTTTAAAAATATAGTCAAATTTACTTGTTTCATCTTGTCCAGCTGCATTTTTTGTAACTACAGGACTTTCAGCTCTAGCTACATAAATTTTTTGATCTTCTGGAGTTGGATTTTGACTTTCATCTTTTGCTGTGAAAACTTGAAGGAAAATTTCATAATTAGTTTTAGAAAAATCTTGTATTTCTTTTGCAAAACTTACTTTAAATTCAAAATCAGAAGTTTGTCCATCTGCGTTAATGTTTCCTAAACTAAATAATTGCACATTTTCAATTTCTGGTTTAGTAGAAAAACTAAAAGGAAGTAGGTTTTTTTCAAATGTTAAATCCATTTGATTTTTACTTTCGCTTGAGTTTGCAGTTGCATTAGCAGATTGGGAAGCATTATTTGTCAAAGCAGAATTTTCTTTTGAAATTTTTGTAATTATGTATTCAGATTTTGGTTTTAAATTTTGTAATTTAAAGAGTAAATATGGCATTCTAGAAACATTTTGAGTCTCTTGTGCTGTTGTGATATTGTTATTATTTGCTTGGTTTGAATTTGCTTGGCTGGTTTGGTTTTGTGTTTGATTTGCAGTTGTTTGTTGTGTATTTTGTTTTTCTTGAAAACTAATTTTTGTTTGAGCAATAAGTTCAGGAGAAGAACTTAAAGGAAGACCGTTATCAGAAATTTGTTTGTATGTAAGTGAAAATAAAGTGTTGTTTTCGTTCTTAAATTCTTCTGGATTTAAATCAACTCATAAAAACTTGATGGTTGTATTGTCAGAAGCTAAAATATTACCGTTTATACTACTTAGTTCAGGTGCTGGTTTAGTTGTAAAAGTTTGTAATTCTGCAGGTAATAACACAATGTCATCACCTTTTAAAACTCTAAAAGCATATTTTGTATTTTTTTCAAGTCCAGAGATAGTTAAAGATAAACTAGAAGTTTTATTTGAAGTAGCCAAGCTAATTGGATTTATCAAACTTATTGTTGGAGTTACTGTTTTAAAGTCTTGATCCTTTTCTTTTTTGAGCTGAAATTTATAAAGAGCTTGAATATCTTCCTTTGTTGGAGTTTTATCTTTGTTTTCAAGCTTAATATTGTCAAAGTTGATTGTTAAAGAATTGGAATCCAAATTCACTAAACTTATTTTTGAAACTTCTTCTTCCGAACAAGAAACAAAAGAAACAATCGGCACACTAGCACTTAAACTTCCAAGTAAAATTGAAATTGAACGTTTTTTCATAATAATCCTTTGAGATTTTGAAATTATAGTTTTGACTTTAAAAAATTTAAATATTTATTAGTATTAAATTATACTAACTTTTTTTCTCTTTTCCATAAATAAAAACTGCAAATTTTCAAATTTGATCAACTATAAAAATTAAAAAACCTAAAAAAAAGGAAAACACAATTGCTTTTGTTGTTATATTATCTGAGTTATTTAACAAATCAAAATAAAAATTAATATGAAATACTTCATTAACTCCTGGTGTAAAACAAATAAAAATTATGGATAAAACACTTAATAAAAAACCAGATATTAAATATTTAGTTTTGCTTCATTTTTCAAGCATTAATGGTTTTGGAATAACTAGAATAAAACTATTAATTGCAAGTGAAATCGAAATAGTAATAAATGCTACCGAAGAAGCAAATACACTTTTATCTTCAAAAGTTAAACCTGCATTTGCAACTAAATTTTGTGCTCAAAAATAACTTAACAAAGTGATTATTGTATTAAAAAATGAAAGAATTAAAGTTTTCAAAATAATTTCTTTATTAAACAATGATCTATTATTTTCTAAAAATGTTTTATTCATTACTGATTTTGAAATATTTGATAATCCAATCGCAATACCACCTAATGTTTCAGAAACAACATTAATTCAAAGAATTTGTAAAGCTGAAAAAACATTATTTTTAAAAATAAATAAACCAAAAAAAGATATTAACAATGCACATAAATTCGCAATTAAGAGATAAATAAACAAAATTTTGATGTTATTAATAACATTTCTTCCATTTTTAATTGCTTTATAAGTAGTTGCAAAATTATCATCAGCTAAAATTACATTTGAAACTTGTTTTGTCACATCAGTTCCTGTAATTCCCATAGCAAATCCAACATTGGATTTTTTAAGTGCAGGAGCATCATTTACTCCATCTCCAAGCATTGCAACAATGTGTTTTTTATCTTGTAAAGCAGATACGATTTTGATTTTATCTTCTGGAGTAGTTCTTGAATAAACTAAATAATTTTCAACATTTTTGCTTCATTTTTCTTCATTTAATTGATCTCATTGAGTTTTAGAAAGACTTTGTTGTTCTGAATCAATTAAACTAATTTGTTGAGCAATAGCACTTGCTGTTGTTGGATGATCACCTGTGATCATAACTGTTTTAATATTAGCATTTTTGAGTTTTTCAATTACTTCTTTGATTCCTTTTCTTGGATTGTCTTGCATAATAATTAAACCAGCAAAAGTTAAATTATTTTCTTCATGTTCAAAGTGTTTTTGTTCAATTTCAGTTGAAATTTCTTTATAAGCAAGTGCAAAAATTCGATAACCTTTTTTATTAAAGTTTTCATATACTTCTAAAATTTGTGAAGTAACATTAACTGATTTTTTTAGAATAATTTCAGGCGCACCTTTTGCTATTAATATATTTTTTTGTTCAATTTTATTAATAACTGACATCATTTTTCTTTGTGAATTAAAAGGTATTTCAAAAATTCTTGGATTACTTTTTAAAAAGTTATTTTTATTAATATTTAACTTTTGAGATTCTTCTAAAATCAAAAGTTCTTCAGGATCTCCAATTGATTTATTTTCTAAATTATTTAAATCATAAACAGCATCTGTACATAAACTTGCATATGTTCAAAATTGTTGCTGACTTAATTGATAAATAAAAGTATCTATTAATTTCATTTTATTTTCAGTCAATGTTCCTGTTTTATCAGTACAAATTACTGAAATATTACCTAAAGTTTCAATTGAAGAAATATCCTTTACCAAGGCTTTTTCTTTCGCTAATTTTTTAACTCCAATAATTAAACTAATAGTTACTAAAGGAACTAAACCTTCTGGAATTACTCCAATAGCTATAGTAAGAGAAATAATTAAAGCTTTTTGTCAAGCATCAAAATTACCTTGCTCTTTTATAAAAATAAATAAAAAGAAAAAAAATAAGCTAACAATAGCTGCAAAAAATCCGATAAATTTTGAAAATTTAAGAATTTTTTGTTGTAAAGGTGATAATGCTTCGGTTGTATTTGATATTAATGAAGCAATTTTTCCTAATTTTGTATCAGATCCAATTGCACTTACTAAAAGCTTTGTTTTTCCTGAACTAATAGTTGAACCAGAAAACAAAAAGTATTGATCTTGTTCAAATTCGTTTTTATCTTTAAAAGAAAAATTCTTTTTATAAACTGATTCTGACTCACCTGTTAATATAGCTTCTTGTACTTTTAATTTTGATTGTTCAATTACAACACCATCAGCTGGCACAACATTTCCAAGTTCTAAAAGCAAAATATCACCAGCTACTATTTGACTTGTATCAATTACAACTTCTTGGCCATCTCGAAGAGTTTTAACAACTGATGAATTCATTTTTTTTAACGAAGAAATGGCTTTTTTAGTTTTTATTTCTTGCATTAATTTGAAAAAAACATTTAAAAAAATAATAAGCAAGATAACTAAAGGTTCAGCAAAAGCAACAACTTGTTCTTTAGGTTCTAATAAATTATGAACATAAGAATAAAGAGTAATTGAAAAAGAAATAATAACAACAATTAACAAAATTAAAACTAAAGGATCTTTTAGTTGATCAATAATATTTCAGAATAAGGATTTTGGCTTTTTTTCTGGAATTATATTTTGTCCATATTTTGTTTGATGTTCAAGTACTTGTTGTTTTGTAAGTCCTTTGTTAATATCAATTTCTTTTAGCTTGTCAAACTCAAGATGTTGAATTGTTTCTTTAATTAAATCTTTATTTTTTTTCATTATTTTTCCTTTATTTTAGTAACTTATCTTTATAATTTCTTTAATAATTCATATTTTTTTACTTTTTTTAAATTTGATAAAAAAATTATGAAAATATTAGTAATAAATAATTTTATAGTAATTCTACTTTTTTAATATATAGAAAGGCTAAAATAATGAAAATAATAGCAAAAAATAAAGTTGCATACTATGATTATGAAATTTTAGAGACTTTTGAAGCAGGTATTAGTTTAATGGGTTGAGAAGTAAAATCCATTAGAGCAAATAAAGTGAATTTAAAAAATTCTTTTGCTTATTTTAAAGATTTAGAACTTTATTGATCAAATGCACATATTTCTTTATACATGGCAGTTAAAGGTGATGAACAAAGAACAAGAAAACTCCTTATGCACAAAAGTGAATTGAAAAAAATTCATTTTAAAAAAACTACAAATAGACTTACTTTAATCCCTTTATCCTTGTACTGAAAGCAAGGAAAAATTAAACTAGAATTAGCACTTGCAAAAGGTAAAACTAAATACGACAAACGTCAAAGCGAAAAAGCTAAAGAAGAAAAAAGAAAAATTGAAAAGATGTTAAAAAATTATTCTTAAACACTGAAAAGTCTTCTTTTTACTTCTTTTTTCTACATTAGCTACAACTTTTATTTCTTGTCAACCAAATAATAACCTTGTACTTGACAACATTAAAAATGAAAAAGAATTACTATCTAAATTAGAACTACCCGAACAAACAATTATTGTTAAAAAAACGACTCGTTTACAAGTTAGTCACAGCTATCTTTTTAAAATCAAAAGCAATTATGACGGAGATACTTTTAAAGATATTTTTGATAATAAAATTAGATTATTTGGTGTGGATACTCCAGAAATTGAGCCAAAAAATAACACAAGATTTATTAATATAAAAAGAGCAAATTACTATGCTCGTAAAGCTAAAGAATTCAGTGCTAATTTACTTCAAAAATGAAGCAATTTGGCTTATGCAACTATTGTTGAAAAAGATCCATATGATAGATATGTGGCTAAAGTTAGAATTCAAAAACAAGATTTAGCTTCTGAATTATTAAAAAATGGTTTAGCTGTTTTAAGATATTTTCAAGTAGATAAACCAAAGAAAAAATACTATTATCCAAATCATAAAGAGCTTTATACTGACTACAAAAACCTTCAAAATGAAGCAAAAGATAAAAAAATAAATGTCTGAAGTGAAAATACCAAATCAATTTATGGAATTAATCTTCAATATATTTCAAAAAAACACTAGCAAAAGAAGCAATTTCACGGGTGAAATTTTGAATAACATTGAAATCTATGTTTGATAACAATACTTCAAATTCCTTTGCTTTTGCTCTTATATTTTTATATTTTTGTTCTATAGAATTAGATGAATCTTGTTCTATAAAATCAAAACTTTTAAATGAGTGAATATGAAAATTTCACAAATCTTTAGAACTAAAATATCACTGACTAAAATCATAGAAGTTTAAATTATTAGTTTCTTCTTTTTTAATAACTGAATGAAAAGCTTGTACATACAAATTTGAAGTTTTAATTTTATTTTTATAAAGACTTCAACTTTTTAATCTATCTATTCCATTGTGATTATATTTTTTGTTAAACATAAAAACTTTTAAAACTTTGGTTAAATAGATATATCTAATTTCTTGATTTTTAAAGTCAATATTAGTATTTGGTAAAATAATTAAATTAATTAAATTCTCAAATTTTTCTACATCATCTTTGTATAAAATTAAAAATCTAACTAAAATTATTTCATTTAAATATTCATACAATGCACGAATTCCAACACTTAATGAATTAAAAAATATGTATGTTCACTACTTATCTTGAGCTGCTCCATAATTAAAGAAAAGCTTCAAATATGTTTAAATTGGCACTGAATTTCAACTTCAGATATACTTCAATCAAAAAAACTCTCAAATTTTTGCAAAAACTTTTCTCTTATTTCAAAGTCATAATTTAGTTCTTCACATTTTTTTAATTTTTGTTGACCTATGTTAATTCAATTTGAATTTTTATTATGTCTTGGTCCTAAATAATGTGCAAATTTTTTAATAAAATTGTCACTAATTGGGAAAATTTGTTCATTTGCTTTAAATAATTTAAATAATAAGTTATAAATATTTTCAATTTCTATTTCAAGCTCACAATTATTAACTAATTTATTTTGAATTAAATCGTATTCAACATTAAATATTTGCTCTAAATTAGCTTCAAAATTTGACTTTGTTATTAGTTTGTTTAAAATTTTTTTTGCATTTTTTATACTTAAGACTTCAACGTTTTTATTAATTAAAATTTCTAAAATATCATCTTGATTTTCATAATGAATTTTTAAAATATTTTCTATAAAAATAAAGTCTAAATATAAAGTTCAAATTTGATCCTCTTTAATACCTAAAAGATGAAAAATATTATCTTGAACTTGTTTATTTTCTAATAATTGCTCATAAGTTATGATCTTATTTGTAGTTAAAATATTGTAAATGTCTAAAATTTTTTTACCATAATTTAAATTTAAAACACAATCTGTTTTTTGTTCAATATTTTCTTTTAAAAGTAAAATAATTTCTTCAGTTTTCAAACAAGAAAGTACATTAATATTTTCTATATTTTTAAAGGAAAAATGATACTTTTTAGTATGAACATCAATTTCGTTTAAAAATTTAAAAATTTCATTTTTTACCTTAGTATCTATAATCATATTTTTGATTAATTTTTTAAAAATTTGATTTTTATAAAGTAATTTTAAAGCAGCAACAACACGGTTACCTTTTAAAACAATATGCTTAGTTCCTTGATTTAAAACAATAATTTTGCTAAATCTTTCATCATATCCATGAATTAAAATAGAAAAAACAAGCTTTTTAAAAGTATTAAAAAACTTTAAATTTGTAACATCAAAATAATCTAGTCTATAACCAAAAAATCCCATTGTTTTTATATTTGTTGTAATTCTAAATAATCATTGTAAAAAATGTTATCTTTTTTAATTTCTTCAAAAATATTTTCTTTTAAAAAATTAAGATCATTGTGTCTAAAATTATTTAAACTAATTTGTAAATCATTTAGTGCAACTAACTTCATTTAATCACCTTTTAAAATATTTATAAAATAAAGTAAATATGTATAATTATAACAATTGCGTGTGTAAGAGCTAAGCCAAAAATCAATTATAGAAATTAGCAAATTCACAACAAAAACACAAGGGGAAACAATTTTTAATGTTAATGTTAAAAAGAAGACATTTATCTGTGTCTGAATCTGTTGGAAAAGGACATCCAGATAAAATTTGTGATCAAATAAGTGATAGTATACTAGATGCTATTTTAGCAAAAGATCCAAACGCTAGAGTTGCTGTTGAAGTAATGGCCTCTAATAGATTAATAATAATTGGTGGTGAAGTTTCCACAAAAGCATATGTTGATGTTGTAAAAACAGCTTGAAAAGTTGTTTTTGCTATTGGATATAACGAAAACGATTTTACTATTATTTCAAATGTTAATACTCAAAGTGCTGATATTGCAAAAAAAGTTGACAAATCAGATACATTAGGAGCTGGAGACCAAGGGGTGGTTTATGGTTATGCTTGTTCAGAAACTAAAAACTTTTATCCTTTATCTGCTTCACTTGCCCATGCTTTAACTAAATATGCAGAAGAATTAAGATCGAAGAAAAAATTTCCTTATGCAAAAGCTGATATGAAATCACAAGTAGAAGTAGATTTTAGTAACTGGGAACAACCAAAAATTGTAAAAATGATAATGTCTGTTCAACACGAAGCAAAAATTGATGATAAAAAATTTAAACAATTTATTCACAAAGACATAATGCAAAAAATAGCACAAGATTATGGTTTGAACCTTGATTTTGAAACAATAATCAATCCAGGTGGTCAATTTGTTATCGGTGGAACCATTGGTGATACAGGTCTTACAGGAAGAAAAATAATAGTTGATTCTTATGGAGATAGAGCACATCACGGTGGTGGTGCTTTTAGTGGAAAAGACTATACAAAAGTAGATCGTTCAGGAGCTTATTTTGCAAGATGAATAGCTAAAAATTTAGTAGCTGCAGGAGTTGCAAAAGAACTAGAAATTCAACTCTCTTTTGCAATCGGAATTGCTGAGCCAATCTCTATTTCTGTTGAGCAAATTCAAGCTGGAAAATTTAGTGAAGAACAAATAGTTCAATGTATTAAAAATGTCTTTAACACAAGTGTCAAAGGTTTTGTAGAAGATTTAGAACTTAGAAAACCTATTTATAAACAAACAGCAACTTATGGACATTTTGGAAGAAATGATATTGATCTTCCTTGAGAAAGACTAAATAAAGTAAAGCAAATTAAAGAATTTTTAAAAATTTAAATATTTTAATTAATAAAAATATTTTAATTTTTAGTAAAATATTTTAATGTTTTTCAAAAAATTAAAAATTTTGTTAGCTAGCACAGGTGCAATAACCACAGGTGCTCTTCTTTTTTCTTGTCAAAATAATCAAAATTCTGAAGTTTTAGAACTCGAAAATAATCTAACAAAGCAAAAACTTCTTGATCAAATAATACAAATTCCTTTATTTATTGAAGGAGAAGATGTAGTTAAAGTAAAAGATAATCAAGGAAAAGACTTATATATAAATTTATTAGATTATTCTTTATACTATTATTTAAAACAATTAGAACAGCAAAATATTTTTGAAAAAGGAATAAGAAACAAGGATATAGTTCCAAATTCAAAAGAACCAAATCCTACTATAAAAGATGAAAATAATAACGATGTTCTATATGGATACAATTATCATGGTATTTCCGAACTAAAAGCAAGTGATTTTTTAGCAAAGTGAAAAGAAAATCAAGCTAAAAATAATATTTGATACTTAAAATATGGAGATGGATTCTACATAAATAATCCATTTTTCAAAAAATATAACTTATTTTCTAGAATATTTGGTTGAAACCAAGATCCTAAAGTTGAACAATCTGTTGGATCTTTAGGAACTTTTTGATGAAATATTGATTACTCTAAATTAGTTCCATTAGTTTTTGATGCTAATTTTCAAAGAAAAAAAGACTTATTAGCACAACTAGATAAATTTACAGTTACAAAAGAAAAAGAAGTTTATAACTTTGATGCTGATAAAAAAGTTAAGCAAAATCAACAATTTAGAGTTCAACTAAGAGCTAGTTTTGAATTTGACAAAGATACAATAGCAGATGATCAAAATCACGAATTAAAAAATATAATTTTTAAATTATATTGAATTCAAGATCCAGAAAATGGAATCAACTATCCAGATGATTCTAGATTTTCTTATTCTGGACTTTATTCAGAACCTATTTCACAAATAAAGAAAAATCCAAAGATTTTATTTGCACAAAGGAGAATTAATGTAAAGGGTTTTATCGGAATTGATTTCCAAGCAGAAATTAATAAATACGAAGAAAGTTTAGTTAAAGAAAAAATTAAACAAAATCAAGAAAATTCCTCAGTTAATAACAACACAAATTAATAATCAATCTTAAAAAATCTTTGTTTTTTTACAAAAATACATTTTTTTATAATAAGAACTTATGTTCAAAAGGAGCGAAAACATAAATATAATTTTATATTTATAAAAATTAATGTTATTTGATACATGAGCATCTGCAATTATTTTTGGCCTAGCTGGATTAGGTTTGTTTATATTTTCAGCCAAAATTTTATCAACATCACTAAAACAAGTTAGTGGTCCTAAGTTTAAAAAACATATTTTTAAAATCTCAGAAAACAGATTTGTTGCAATGATGTTTGGTATAATTTTTACCACACTTATTCAATCCTCTGATGGTTCGATGGCTCTAATTATGGGGCTTTTAGCTGCTGGTATAATAAAATTAAGAGGAGCTATTGCTTTTTTATTAGGAACAAATATTGGAACCGCTACCACTTCCTTAATTGTCTCATTTCAGGCAAAATTTGCTTTTACGGAATATTTTGTTTTATTACTAGTAGTTGGTGTTTTTGGCTATCTTCTAATAAAAAAAGAAAAAATTTCTAACATTTTTTACATTATTTTTGCTATTGGTTTAATATTTTTATCTTTAAAACTATTAAGTGCTGGTTCAAAAGTAATTGTAAAACAAGAACAATTTAAAGAATTTGTTAAAGTAGTTGGCAAAAATGCGTGAGCTTCATTTTTCTTCTCATTTGCACTAACAGGGATAATGCAATCTTCTTCAGCAACTGTTACTTTATATCAAAGTATTTATGAAGGACAATTTTATAATAGCGCCGGATTATGAGAAATTCCAAATCCACAAGTTTTAAATTTACCTGCAGCTATTGGTTTAGTTTTTGGAGCTAATGTTGGAACTACAATAACAGGATTTATAGTTTCATTTACAACAAAAAACTCAAACTCTAAAAAAATTGCACTTGTTTGAGGATTTACCAACTTATCAATTTCAATAATTATTTTAACTATTATTGGATACTACAGTAAACTAATTGAATTAATAATTCCTTTATCACTAAAAGCCGCATCACTTCAGCTTTCTATGGCTCACTTACTTTTTAATACTATTTTAGTTTTTATTTATATTTTCTTAATTGGATACATTGTCAAAATTTTAAATTGGCTCATCAAAGATGACCATTTTGAGAAAAAATTTGGATTTATTCTTTCTAAAGAACTAATTAAAACAAATACATTTTTAGCTCTTGAACAAGGAAAACAAGCTTTAATGTCTATGGGCAAAATGGTTTTTGATGGACTTGAAAAAATGGAAGAACTAACCAAAAAAAGAAGTAACAAAATTAAAGAACAATATAATCAACTAGAAGAAGTTGTTGACAATGCAAGAAAAAAACTCTATTTTTACTTAATAGAATTAGGGCAACAACAACTAAGCAATCAACAATCTGAAATTCATATGTCTTTAATTTTATCTTCTAGATCTCTTGAAAAAATTCTTGATATTGGAAGTGAAATTATTGCTGAACTTGACAAAGTTTATAATCCAAAAAATAAAACTCAATTTTTAATAAGTCAAGAAGTAATTGATAACATTGCTAAATTACTTAAAATGAACAAAGCTATTTTAAAAAGTTCTCTTGATCAAATTAAGTATTTTAAAAAAGAAAAAAGTAAACACATAGAAGAAATGAGTCACGATTTTGATGAACTTTCATTTAAATATGCAAAAGAAAATGTTGCTAAATTAAAAACCAGTTCAGGAAAAACTCAATTAGAACTTGACTTTGATTACAGTCGTGTATTAAGATCTTTAGAAAGAATTAATCACCATAGTTTAAGAATTAATCATTACTTAAAAAACTCACATTGAGCAAAACTAAACATTTATTAATAACAAAAAAACCATCTAATTTTTAGATGGTTTTTTTGTTGAAAATACTTCTTTTTTCTTTGTGTTTTTAAAATTATTCACTAATTTTGTTTAGTTAAATATATTAACACAAAGCTTAATTTTTAACACCTTTAATACTGCTTCAAAAGTCTTTAATTTCTTGCTATGAATTAGATTTACTTTTGTTTTTTAACATATCTCAATTCCGTTTTTAAAGTAGTTTTAAAAAGCTTTGGTCCTTATACAACTTATAATAAGCAATATTTCAAACTTGTTTACTAGATTTAAAACATTTTTAATAAACAATTTCTCTTATTGTAGTTGTTTTAAATCTAAATGTTGTATTTAATAGATTGTAATTTGTTTTTAATACTGATATTTTCTATTTTATACATTATCTTTTTGTGTAGTAGTTAAGAAAATATCAAAAATACTTACATAAGCTACATTATGAGCACTTGGGAAAACAATTTCAATATTTTTAATATAATCATTTACATCAAAAGTATAAGTCACCATAGATTTATCTCTGGATAGAATTGGTTGTTGTTTGATACTTAACTTGGTTGTAGTTCCGTTTTTATTAGTTACATTTACTATAAAAGGATCTTTAATGTATTTATCTGCTCCTACTTTTGCTGGTCAGAAATAATCTGGATGATTTTTAAATTTGAGTTTAATTTGACCTACAAAATTATGATTTTGAGATCTTGGTTTTACATAAAATTTTATATCTGCAGATCCAGGTCAAGCAAATCAGTAATAACCATTTGCAAAAACATTTTCAGGTTTGTAATATTGCAATCATCAACTACCGTATTGAGTTGCATCAGCAATCCAGTGTTTATTTAATTCTTTATCATCAATAATTTTATTAAGATTGCTTCAAGAAATATCAAAATATCTTGTGTTAGCTAAATATTCAATATTATATTTTAATTTCAAAGAACCATTTTGATTATTAACATTTTGAAATTCACTAAATTGCAAAAGATTTTTGTATTTTTCATCTACTAAATTTGAAACTGTTTGTACATTTACTAAAGATGGAATTGATTTATCTGAGAGTTTTTCAAGTTGTTGTTTTACTTTAGATGCAATATTGTCTAATGCTTGAATATCTAAAATTTTGTTTTTATTTGAAAGTGAAATTTCTTTTGCGTTTGTAAAATTATTATTATTATTTGCTATTAATAATTTTTCTATTAAGTATTTTCCTTCTTGGTTAAAAATTGAAGATAATTTCACACTTATTATATTAGTTTGTTTATTAAAAGTTATACTATCTTTTTGGTTTGTAACTATCTCTTTAACTTGTTGATTGTTTTGATTTTTTAACATTAATTTGTATTTACTATTAGTTAAATCAATGTTAGTGTTGACTTGAAAATCTAGTTGTCCTGTTTTTAAATTCAAATCTGAAATTGAGCTAACTTCAAACTGATTTTCAAGTTCTCAAGGGGTAAACAAATTAAAAACAATATTATTGTGTGCATCATTAGCTGAATTAGTAACTTCTAGTTTAGTAATTTTATATTTTTTATTCAATTCTAGATTATTAAATGTTAAATCCAGTTGTTTTTTATTATTGTTGTTATTGTTATCTTTAATTGTACCAGTTATTTGATGTGTGTTTGATGAATTATTTACTTCTTGGTAAAAGACTTTTACTTGTTTATTTTGACTGAAATCCACTTTTGAATTATTTAAATCTGTATTGATTTCAACACTAGCATTTAGTGAGTTAATTGTTCTTGATTTTATTTGAAAATTAGAAAATGTTTGCAAGATTTTTAAAGAATCATTTAAGTTTAAATCTTTTGTTGTAATTTTTATAACTTTGTTATTAGTATCTTTTAAAATCAAGAATTTTAGTTCATATTCTTTATTAACAACTAAATTATTTAAATCCAAAGTGTAATCTAAAGTGCTTGAATCTTTAATTTCTACTTCAGAAGTTGTAGCTAAATCATTATTTTTACTTTGGTATTCTAAAGCTATTTTATGATTTAAGTATGTAGGAGTAATTTTTGAAAAATTAAGCTTGATTTTGTAAGATGAGTGTTTATCAGTTAATGTTTTTGGATCAACTTCTCTTGTTAATGTAATATTTAGTCATTTTTCATTAATAAAACTGATTTTATCAAAATCATCTTTTGCATTGTAGATAACATTGTCTTGTGCTTTTCCTAGATTTTTTAATGCTTTTGTTGGTTTTAAAGCAAGTTTAATCATCTCTAAGCTATAAATTTGATCTTGTTGTAAATTATCTAATTCAAGCTCAATTTTGTAATCATTAGTAGAATCTTGTGTTATTTTTGCTGGATGTTCCAAAGTTTTATCTTCGCTTGTAAAAACAACATTTACTGCTTGATTTGCTTCTAAAAGATTGTCTTTACTTGATAATTTAATATTTACTTTGTAGTGATTATCCTTGATTTTTAAAGCAAAATTTGAAAAATCAAAATCTAGTGGTTTTGAATTAGTTATAAAGGTTTTGTTTATGCTTGGATCTAGCAGAATTTTGTCTGTGTAATCATTTTTGTAAGAAATATTACTAATTTGGTAACTTGTATTAGAAGTAAGATTATCAAAAGTAAACACTAATTTATTATCCATTATTTTAGCTGTTGATTTCAATAATTCTGCAGGTTTATTTTGATTTTTTAGTGTTAAAACTACTTCATAATCTAAAGCAAGTTGTGAAAAATCTTTAATATTAGCTTCAAATTTTAAATTATGATCACTAAGTTCTAGAGTGTTAATTTTATTTATTATTGCTACTTTATCATTTTTAATCATAACATCGCTAGTCGGTACTACAGGATTTGATTTTTTGAAAAAACTCATTTCGATAACTTGTGAATTAAAATCAAGTGAATAATTATTTTTAGCTATAACAGCGGATACAAGTTGATAATTTCCTTGTAAATTAATTTTTTCAGAATCGATATTAATGACTCCATCTTGATTAGTAGAAGCTTCAAAAGTTGTTTCTTTTGCATTGTTTTTGTCTTTAAAAGTTAATTTAAACTTTTCATTAGCACTAAGCATTGGATTAAAAATTAGTTGATTTCCTGCATTTGTTGCTTTAAAAATAATGTTTTTTAGATTTACTTCTGGTTCAAAAGATTTAATTAATGTTTTTGCTTGATTATCAACATAAAGTCCGCTTAATAAATAAACTACTCTAGTAAATCCGCTTTCAACTATTGGGTACTTTACCAAAGCATTAGATTCATTATCCACTGAAACGGCAACAATTTTGTCTAAACTAGTATCATTTACAAATTTTGCAAAAACAACTTGATTTTTGTATTTAGAATCTAATTTGACTTTTGCAAATATGCTATATAAATTGTCTTGCGCTTGTCTGTTGCTATATTCTAATTGATAGCCTAAATTAGCAAATTTGTCTTTTTGTTTTGATAATCCTACACCTAGTCCTATAGCAAGCGAACTAATAGTAATGGCACTAGCTGAAGCTAATAAAATAATTAAAGATTTTTTTGATATTTTCATAATATTTCCTTAAATAATAAAATTTGTTAATTGATTTAAAAAATAAAAAATTACAACAACAAAAACGTGTTGTAATTTCGAATTATAATACTAAAAGTCTAGGTTTTTTGCATATTTTGCATTTTCTTCAATAAATAATTTTCTAGGAGCTACATCTGTTCCCATTAATTCTTCAAAAACTTGTGAAGCAATAATTGCATCCTGAATTTGTACTTGAATCATTTTTCTTGTTTTTGGGTCCATAGTGGTTTCTCAGAGTTGATCTGGATTCATCTCTCCAAGACCTTTGTATCTTTGAATGCTAACTTTTTGATTTGAAAATTCTTGTTCAATTATTTGTTCTTTTTGCTTATCTGAATATGCATAAACAACTTTTTTATTTGCTGAAATTTTGTAAAGTGGAGGTTGTGCTATGTAAACAAAACCGTATTCAATTAATGGTTTGAAAAATCTGTATAAGAAAGTCAAGAGTAAAGTTCTAATATGTGAACCATCAGAATCGGCATCGGTCATAATGATGATTTTATAATAACGGATTTTGTTGATATTAAATTCTGCACCAATACCTGTACCAAAAGCGGTAATTAAAGAGAGAATTTCTTCGTTTTTAAGCACTTTTTCAAAATTAGTTTTTTGTGAATTAATTACTTTACCTCTAAGTGGCAATATAGCTTGAAAATGACGATCACGACCCATTTTAGCGCTTCCACCAGCTGAGTTACCCTCAACTATGTAAAGTTCGCTAATTTGTGCATCTTTTGTAGTACAATCAGCTAATTTTCCTGGTAATGAATTAATTTCAAAAGGTGATTTTCTTTTAATCGCTTCACGAGCTGACTCAGCTGCTTTTCTTGCTTTTTGTGAAAGCAAGTTACGCTCAATAATTTTTCTTGCTTGATCTGGATTTTCAGCTAAAAATCTTTCAAATACTTCAGAAAAAATTTTGTTAACTACAGAACGAACTTCTTTGTTGTTTAATTTTCCTTTAGTTTGACCTTCAAAAATTGGATTTGAATGTTTAATTGAAACAACAACATACATTCCGTCTTTAATGTCTTCACGAGAAAATTTTTCTTGATCTGATTTAAAAAATTTATTTTCTAAAGCATAGTTATTTAAAATTCTGGACAAAGCATCAAACAATCCTGTTTCGTGTGTTCCACCTTCACGGTTGTAAATGTTGTTTGTATAAGCTAGAACTTCAGAACGATCTTCTTTTACATATTGTAGAGCAATTTCAGCTTTTGTGTGATATTGATCGGTTGAAATCTCACCTTCTGAGTAAATAATATTATCATGCACTTTTTCAGAACCTTTTGTTAATTCACTTACATAATCAATTATTCCACCAGCAAATAAGAATTCTTTTTCGAAATTATTTCGTTGGTCTTTGACAATAAATTTTAAGTTTTTTGTAAGATAAGCAGTCTGCTTGAGTCGATCTAAAATAATATCTAAACGAAAATCATTTACTTCCATAATAGTAAAATCTGGTTTAAACATAATGGTAGTACCTGTTGAAAAATCAGGTACTGTGTCTATAACTTTTAGATCGTCTATTTTTTTTCCACCATCTACAAACTCTTGAAAATAAAGCTTGCCATCTCTTTTAATTCATACTTTTAAATTAGCACTTAAAGCATTAACTACTGAAGCACCAACTCCATGAAGACCACCGGAAACTTTATAAGAACTTCCATCAAATTTTCCTCCAGCGTGCAAAACAGTTAGAACAACTTCAGCTGCTGAGACGTTATGTTTTGGATGTATACCAACTGGAATCCCACGACCATTATCTGAGACTTTTACATAACCATCCGTTGTGATTTCAACTGTAATTGTATTTGCAAATCCAGCTAAAGCTTCATCAACTGCGTTATCAACTATTTCTCAAATAAGATGATGTAATGGTAAAATTCCAGTTCCACCTATATACATTCCAGGTCTTTTTCTTACTGGTTCGAGTCCCTCTAATGTTTGTATGCTTTCTGCTTCGTAATTTTGATTTGACATTTTCACTCCTAACTACTAATTGTAACTAGTGCTTTTTATATTTAAAAATTATATCATTTTTTGACTTTTTTAAAAATCTCAAAGTAAACATATTTGTTTATTTTGAACAACTTTACTTCTTTTTTCTTCATTTATAAAAAATACTCTAAAAAATTTTTAGAGTATTTTAATTTAGTTTATATCATCCATAATATTAATCACTTCAATACTTTGATTATCCAATTTTGTATTTAATTTTAAAACAACAGCATTAAATTGTGAGTAGTTATTTGACGCTGTAAATTTGATCATTTTATCATAACGCATTTTTTGATAAACCTTTAAAAAATCAGCACCAATAGCTTCATTTCTAGGGCCTGTCATACCAACATCTGTTATATAAAGTGTTCCTTGCGATAATTTTCTTCCATCAGAAGTTTGCACATGTGTATGTGTTCCTACTATTGCATTAATTTTTCCATTTAAGTAAATAGATAAAACATTTTTTTCTGAAGTGGTTTCAGCGTGGAAATCAACAAGATGAAAATCAGCTTCATCATCTAAAATCACTGCGTCAATAGCATCAAAAAAATTATTTGCATATTCTTGTTTTCACGGTTTGATCAAACCATTAAATGAAATACCCAAAAGTGAAGTAATGCGGAAATTTAAGTTGTTTTTTCTATAAACTACACTTCCTTGTCCTGGGTAATCAAGCCCATTAATATTTAAAGGACGCACCATATCGTTGTTGTTAATTATTTTTAAAATATCAGGATTAGATCAAACATGGTTTCCTAAAGTAAAAACATCCACACCTGCTTGTTTTAATTCTAAATAATCCTTTTCATTTAGCCCTTTTCTTCCTGAAATATTCTCGCCTTGAACTACAACTAAATCAAAATGATATTTTTGATTTAGTATTGGGAAATGTTTTTTAAAGCAAGCTATACCAACTTTGGAAAAAATATCACCTACAAATAAAACTGTTGCTGATTTTGTCATAATTTCTCTCTTTTAATATGGTTTTTTCAATCAAAACCATTTAGCATTTTTGTCTGTATTTCATTGCTCTAAATTAAGATTATAAATTAAAGAAAGTGAATTTTTAATTTCATTTGAGACTAAAAGATTTGCATTGGTGAAAAAGTTCTTAGTAGCTAAAAATGATTCTTGAGATTTGTAAAATTGCGCAAAGATATTGGATTTAAAATTAGTTAAATCTTTAATTTCAACTGCTTGAATTGATCAAAATATAGGATAAGTTTTTAATGAAAATTTAAGTTTGTCTTTTTCAAGAAAAGATAAAGCTTCGATTATGCTTTCAAATATAGTACCAAAGTTGTTATTATTAAATTTATGTTTAACTAATATTGTTAAAAATTTTAAATCTGAATTAGAAAATTTTTGTTCAGAAAAGTAAAACTGAATTTTTAAATCATTTAATTTAAAAAGATCTTCAATCATATTTAAGTGATCAAAATTAAAATCTCTATCTATCAATATAAAAAGAAGATGAAACTGATTTTTATACGAAGTTAAAAGTGATTTGGTTGTGGGAATGGGTTTGTCTAATGTTGCTTGATTTTGTTCACTAACAATAAGTGCACCGGATGAATTTAAGTTTTTAAAAGCTTCAATTTCAACTTTTTTATTTTTTGAAGCTTTTTGATTACCTTGTGCTTGATTTTTCTTTGTTTCTTTAACTTTTATCAATGATTGAACATCAATTTGTTTATTGATTAGCTTTTGATCAAAAGGAATTATTTCAAGTTTTTGCTTTTTGGTTGAATTTGGAGAATATGGACTAATAACAACTCTTCACTTTTTATTATTAGCTACAAAGTGTAAATTATTACCTTTTTCTTCATTTGTCTTACGATGCACAGGTTGCAAATTTTTTTCTGAATTGAGATACTTTTTAATAACAGATATTTTGGAGTGATCTATTTTATCAAATATATCTTGTGGAATAATATGATCAATATCTCAAAAACCTGGAAATTGATCAGAGTTTTCTTCTTGTACTTGTGAATTTTTCTTGTGATCTTTAATAATCTCTCTACCTGCAAAATCCAGGCATTGAGTTTTATTTTTACAATAATTGTCAAAAATCTTATCTTTTTGTTTTGCCGATATACTCATCGATTTTATTTTCCTTTGTTGCGCATAATAGAATATATTATTTATTTTTAAATATTTTTTTATTAACTTAATCTATAAAAATTTACTAAATTATAAGTTATTTTAAAATTTTAAAATAAAAAAGATAAGAAAAATAAACAAACACAATGAATTTTTATTAAATTATTCTTTGAAAAAATTTTTAAACTTTTGAATTATCATTTTGCTTAAAAATTAGAATTTTTAAAAAAATAATTATTATTTTTAAAAATAGGAAAAATTTGGATTTAAAAAGCAAAATAAAGAACTTTATTTTTTAGTAAATATTACAAAAATGCTTTATTTTTGAACATTTTAGAGTTTTTTATTTGAATATTTTTTATTATTAATAATACTAAAAATAACATTGAAATTTTGATCTATTAAAGCAATATTAGCTAATTGATCTACCTGGATATCACCATATAAATGTGTTAAATTTAGTGATTTAGCAACATTGTGTGATGATACTTTTACTAAATCTAATCAACTAATATTAGTGTTGTGTTTTAAATTTTTTAGAACTTTATTAAACTATTTTCCTGAATCTGCAATTGTGGAAGAATTATGAACATAGAACAAATCTGATTTTTTATCAACTTTTAAAGGTCCAAGATCATAAATTCCATTTTTTAAACCTTTTTCTGGCAATAAATCAGAAACTATGCAAACATTATCAATATTTAATCCATCTAAGGTAAAAATTAAAGTTGAATTTTTAATATGCAAACCATCTGCGATTAGCTCTACTAAAAAGTTTTTACTTAATTTTGTTTCTAAAATTAAATTTACTAATGATTCTTGCCTTTAATTAAACATCGAACAAGCATTGTAAAAATGTGTAAATCTTTTAAAAGTTTCTAAATTATGTTTTTGTGAAAAGTTATAACAATTTGAATGTCCAATTGCAAAATCAAAAACAACTTTATATTTTTTTAAAATAGATTGTGAATTATTTTCAGGCGCAATAGCAATTGTGGCTCTAAAATTTAAGTAATTTTTTAAATATTCTAGATGTTATTTTTTAACTGAAATAATTAAATCTTTTATATGTGCACCTTTTTTTCTTTAGAAATAAAAGGACCTTCAAGATATCAACTAAGTATAAAGTTTTCAAAATTATTATGGATTAAATTGAATTTTTCACTAAATAATTTAATTTTGCTTCAAGAATCAGTTACTATTGTTGCACAAACAGCAGCAATACCTTCTTTTTTTATCCAAATTATGTTTGTATTTCAAGAACTTTTTTATAAAATCAGTTTCAGCAATTTTGTTAAAAGAAAGTCCATATCCACCATGTGTATGTGAATCAATAAAAGCTGTAAGCAAAACGTTTTGCTTACAGTCAATTCCTTCTTCTTGTGTGGTTCCTTGTCCTATTTGTTCAATTTTTCCATCTAGATTTAATCTTATTTAACCTAAAAATTGTTTGTCTTTTGTAGTTATCAATGCATTTTTTAGTATCATAATTTCCTTTGTTAAATCATAAATGAATATAGCTAAAAATACTGAAATTATGAAATTTTTTAAATTACAAATCTCTTTGTACTTTAAAGTAGTTTAAACTGACTTTGTATTTTATAACTTGTAACAGTTTTTGTTGTTTGTAAATACTTTTGTAAATAATTTGTGAATTTTCTGTATCAAAAGTATAAAATTCTATTTTTTTACTTTTAAAATTGTTTAAAAATCATTTACTAATTTATATGATTTTTCTATGTTTCAAAATCCAGAATCTTGATGGATTAAATATTCAACTTCAATTAAAAGTTCTTCATTTTTATAGCATTTTTTCTTGTAATATCTAAAATTGTCTAAATTATCAAGTTTTTTTAAAGCTAAATTATTTACTCAATTTGCTTGAGTTTTGTCTTGATTTTCTTCTCATTTACAAAAACTTAAATAATATTTTTCTAGCAAAGGTTTTATTGTATTTACTACTTTTTTAACAATAATTTGAGAATTTTTTCTTAGTTGTTCAATGTCTAATTTTTTAACTTTATTAAATAAAAAGATAATGAGTGTTTTAGAAACTTTATATTTATTAATTAAAAAATTGATTTGTTGTTGAGTTAATGGTTGTTTGGAAAATTTTAAAACATAAGAAGATAAATCTTTTAATATTTGCAAACGTTTTGATTTGTTATTTTTAAAATTACTTAATTGTGTTTGATTATTTTCTTTTTCATCATAGCTTTTAAAAAATTAAAACAAAAAATAGCAAAAATTTGCTATTTTTTAAAACATTATTATTAATTTGAATTAACTTTATCAGAAATGATTTTTAGATTTTTATTTTCAATTAAAGTTTCAGTTTTTCTTCCTAATACTTCAAGTTGAACAGCAGAAGAAGCATTAACTAAGTCAACTGAAGAGATTTTACCAATCTCACCTATAAATGGACCTTGAATAATTTCAACAACTGTTCCTACTTTAAATGGAGAATTAATAATCCCGAACTTTGCATATTCAACAAGTTTTTCTCTTTGTTTTTCTTCCATTTTTCTTATTTGTTTTTCAGAAACTGGTGTTGGTTTTGTTCCTTTTCCTGAAGAACCAATTAGCCCTGTGATATATTGAGTATTTCTTACAATAAATCAAACTGCATCATTCATTTGCATATTAATAAAAATATAACCTTTGTATAGGTTTTCTTTTTTTTCTACGTATTTTTCACCTTTTAATTTTTTTTCATATTCTTTATCACTAATAGTTGTAATTTCAAATTTTTTAATTTCTTTAAAGTACTGTTCTAAACCTTCAGATTTGATTCTGTTTTTTAAAAGATCAATAGCTGTATCTTCTTTATTTGAAATTGTTGAAATCATATATCATTTAAAATCTGTCATCATTTCTCTCTTTATAGACCTACTCCTGTTCTATTTCAAAGCACGGTTGCTATTGTTAATATAATGAAAAATACAATAGTTGCAACTAAAATAAAAATTAACACTTTAAAATAATTTTTAGCTAAATATGAGCCTGTTGGTCATTTAACTCTTTTTAGTTCTTTAAAAAAGTGTCTAATTCAATACTTTTTTGGTTTCTTTTTCTTGTTTTTAAATTTAAACATTGACAAAACTTTCTAACTATTTATTTTTCTTCTTTATGTGTTGTACTTGAGTTACATTTTTTGCAAAACTTTTTCAAAACCAGTCTTTCTTGAGAAGACTTATTAATTGTGTAGTTTTTACTTTTACATTCTATACAACTTAATGAAATTTTTGATTTTGGCATTTATGCATTATAACAAAAAAATTTAAGTTATAAAATTATAATATATAAGTATCAATTTTCTTTTTAAATTCTTTTAAAATAATATTTATTTTTTGTGGACTAACATTTGTTTTAGAAGAAATTTGCTTAGTTTTAAAGCCACTGAAGAAATAATGAACTAAAATTTCTAGCTCTAAATCATTTGTAATATCAAATGTTTTTTGCAATCACTGTTTTGGTTCATTGTGTGAATAAACACTTTGCTCATAAATATCTGAATTAGGATCTTCAAATTCAAACTCATATTCTTCATAATTTAAAGCTAAATTTAAAACTTGATGAGATTTTGAAACATATTTTTTTGAATAATTAATCATTAAATATTTAACTTTGTAAAAGAGATATTTTTCAAACGAGTGTTGTTGATTTTTATCGTAAGAATTGACAATGTCAACTAAATTAAAAAGACTATAATTTACTAAATCTTCTCAGTTTAATGGGATATTATTATAAATTTTAATTACGCTTTTTGCACTAGCTACAAAAATGTGTTTGTATTGATTATATGTTTTTCAAATTAATTTATTGTGATATTTTGATTTCAAAAAAACTTTATTTTTACCTCCTAATTTTTAAAAAGGATAATTCCTGCTGCAACTGAAACATTTAAAGATTGAACAGTTCCTTGCATTGGAATATAAAAAATTTCATCAGATTGATTTAATAAAGATTTTGAAATTCCTTTAGCTTCTGAGCCCAAAACAATAGCGCTTGGTTGATTAAAAACAATTTGGTCTAAAGGTTTTGCAGTTTTTGAAAGAGCTGAAGCATAAATTCAGAAATTATGTTTTTTTAGTTTTTCAAATGTGGCTAATAAAGAATTAACTAGTATAAATTTTATCCCAACAAATCCACCTGATGATATTCTAATTACACTATCATTAATTTTGGCACAATTATCTTTTGGTAAAATAATATGTTTAATTCCAGCTGCATTTGCGCTACGAATAATTGCCCCTAAATTATGATTGTCTTGAATATGATCTAAGACCAAAATCCTTTTGGGATTATCTTTAAAAATCGACTCGATTGGAAAATATTTAACGTTTTCAATTTCAGCTACAAAACCTTGATGATTAATTCCTTTAGCTAATTTATCTAAAAAACTCTTTTCTACTATGTGCACTTGATAAGTGTTTAAATTTAAATTTGGCACTATTTTTGTTAGATAAATTTTTTTAATCGGAACGTTATTTTTTATCGCGTCTAACAAAGAATTCTTACCGCAAATGTATTTAACCATGATTTAATTCCTTTAGTGTCTAAAAAGGAAAAAATTATGAAAAAATAAACTTATTTCATAATTTTTCTCTAATTTTGTCAGCTTTTTGATAATTTTTTTCTGATTTTAATTTTTTTCATTTCTCTAACAAAGCAAAATCAGTTTTATTTAGTTTTTTTGTTGCAAAAATAAAGCCAAGAACGTTGAAAATGAAGGATAAATTAGCATAATCCTTGTTTTTTAAAAGTAAATTAAGTTCTTTATTTGCTTGTGCAAATTTTGATTGTAAAAATAATTTTAATATTGGATTGTATACTTTTTTTAAAGATTTTCTTGGATTAATTAAGTGTTCAAAAAAAGCTTTTTTATATTGAATTATTTTGTTTTTATTAGCTTCTAAAAGTTCATTTGTTAAATCAATTGGTCCAGAAATAGAACTAGTTAGCAAAATATGTCTATAAACATCTGGATGATATTTTTCAACAAAATTATCAACTAAAAAAACGTTATTTAGTGACTTAGACATTTTTTCATTATTGATTTTGATTTGGCCAACATGAACTCATTTTTTTGTTATATTTTTCTTAGTTAGTGCAAAATGTTGTGCATTTTCATTTTCATGATGTGGAAAAATCAAGTCAATGCCGCCTGAGTGAATATCTATTGTTTGTTTATTAAAATATTTAAAAATTAAAGCAGAACATTCAGTGTGTCATCCTGGACGTCCCAAACCTAGCAAAGAATAATACTTGATTCCTAGAGTTGTTTTTTTTCATAAAACAAAGTCATTGGCGTTGGATTTGTATTGTGTTTTGCTTGATGAAACAAGTGAATTTATTTTTTGACCTGAAATGTGACCATAATTTTTAACTTTTGAAGTATTAAAGTATAAATCATCATTTTCTTGATAAGTAAATCCTTGTTTTTGAAGCAAATAAATATAATTTTTGATAGTATTTAGCTCATTTGTAACTTTAACTATTTTTGTTGGTTTTTGAATATTAAAAAGCTTTAATTTCTTCATATAGTCTTTGTAATAGAACTCAGAAATTTCTGCTTCTGTTTTATTTTCTAAAATAGCTTTTTTGATGATTTTATCATCAATATTTGTTATATTATGAAGAAAAAACAACTCATATTTGAAATATTTTTTTACTCTGTTTAAAATGTCAATGGTTAAAATGGGTCTTAAATTGCCAATATGAATATAATCATAAACAGTTGGACCACAAACGTAAATATTTTCTTTTTTAGTCATATTGATTTCTATTTATTTTTTTTCTAATTTCTAAATAATCAGGTTTGTATTGAGCTACTAAGTTTCAAAATTTATCACTGTGATTATTAAAATAAAAATGTGCTAATTCATGAATAATAACATAATCCAAGGAGTTTTTACTAAAGGGAAAAAGTTTTTTGGAAAAATAAATTTTTCGTTTGCTTATATGATTGGTTGCTCAAGCACTTGTTTTATTTCGAATAAATACCTCAAAATCAGGTGTGTGCATAATTTTGCTTCAATACAAAATTCTTGTTTTTATGTACTTTAAAAGCTTTTTATTGATGTTGTCAATAATTTGTAATTTTATAGTATTTTTATTAATTGATTTTAATTTAAATACTAAATTTTGTGCATATAAAAAATACTCATTGTTAGTTTTGATTAAGTTAAAATTATATTTTTGACCTAGAAAATAGAAGTATTTTTGTTCTAGATTAATTGGAACAAGATTGTTGGAATTTAATAATAATTCATCAATTTTTGGCTTTAACAATTCTAGATTTTGTTTGATTTTTTCTAAAGAACAATTGGTCAACACTCTTAATTTGCCATGATCTAAACGAACTGTGAATTTTAAATTTTTGTAATTCTTTTTTTCAATTATCACTTCATATTCAACACCATTATACAAATAAACTAGCTTAGAATTCATCTTTGATAGCTTTCTTTAATTTTTTTACATTAGCTCTTGAATTATCAATAAAATGTTCAATTAATTGGAAAATTCTCTTTTGATCTTCATAACCAATGTAATTGTTAATTAATTGTTGCATTAGTAAATCTAATTTAAATCTTAAATCAGGTTCAAAAATTATTAAAGTATCATTTTGATAATCAAAATAATTACTAATTTCTAAAGACTTTGTTTTTGAAGAAAAAATAACCAAAGAAAAGAAAGGAACAGGCATATTTAAAAATTTTTGTAGCTTGATAATATGCATTTTATTTTGCACAATTGGACTATAAATTTTATGTTGGTGATTAAAACTAGTTTTAGTTCAATAATTAGAGTAAAAATCACCTTTAATAAAACCATTTAAAGATTTTATTTCTACTACAATTACTGCTTTCCGAGTTATTAAAATACTATCAACTTCAAATAATAAATCTCCTTGTTTTAAAATAGAAGAATTAATAAAAAAACTTTGATTATCAATAGCTCATTGAAGTAATTTATCATTTACTTGCTTTTCATATTCTTTTCCTTTATTTTGCTTTAAGATTTTGGTATATAAAGCTCGAAAGTGAAAGAATAATCAAAGAACTAAAACTACTAATCAAGATAATAAAACAATAACACTACCTACAATAAATCCTGTATTATTATCCATAATTAGCCTTCATTTTTCTTTGTGATTTGAATTTCACTAACATTGTGTGATTTGTTTAAAACCTTGAAAGTAACTTGAAAATTTTCTTGTGGATCTTCATATGTAAATTTTAAATTATTAATTAACTTTTGTTTGCTATGATGTTCTAATCAAGCTTCGATTGTATTAAAAGATGATTCAAGATTGATATTTAATTGTTCATTTACTGTAGCTACTTTAGTATCATTATTTACAATAATTGAATCTTCAAAAATTTGATAATATTCTAGCTGATCTCGATAATCATATTCATCATAAATTGGACCAACAAGTGTCTCTAAAATATCTTCAAGTGTAATAATTCCTATTATATTTTGTGAATTTTTGTTTTTGTTGTTAGTTATAAAACCAAATTGTGATTTAGTTTTTTTGAGTTTTTCATAATTAGTTTTTAAAAGATCATTTGCACATAAAAATGGTACATCAATAATGTAATCATCTATTTGAAATTCCTTTAAAAAGAAAAGATCCTTAATTAATAAAATTCCTATAAATTTTCCTTTTTTTCTAACTGGAATCCTTGAAAACCTTGACTCTTTAAATATATCTAAAATTTGTTCTAAACTCATATCATATTCAACAAAAACAACATCTTTTATCCGTGTAAAACAGTTAATTGTTTTAATAGAATCAAAATCCAAAGCTTTAATTGCTAAATTAGATTCTTCTTTTTCAAGTACACCTTCATAGGTTCCTTGTTCAATAATTTTTTTTAGTTCAATTTCTGTATTAGTTACTGAATTTTCTTTGAAAATTTTGGCTAAAACAAGGGCAATTGGATAAAAGAAATAATAAAAAATAGCTATTAAAAGTCAAGTATTTTTCAAAAACTTAATCGGAAATTTTCTAGCAATTAATTTAGGAAATAACTCACCTAATAAAACAATAATTGGAGTAGTAATCAAAATTGAAACAATCAATCTCAATGATTCATTAATAATAAAAGCACCTAAAAGTGTGGATAAAACAATGGATAATCCGATATTGACTATATTGTTACAAATTAAAATAACTGTAAAAGTTTGTGAAAAATTATAGAACTTGTGCAAAATTGATTTTTTAGCAATAGATTCTGCTTTTAAATTTTCTTCTAGTTTTACTTTAGAAACACTTGCATACGCTGTTTCTGAAGCAGAAAATAAAGCTGAAAAAACAACTAAAAAGAGTGTAAGAATAAATAAAACAATTATGAAACTACTCTCCATAATCATCCTTGTTTTCAAAGCTTTGTAAGGAATTAGATTTTTCAAAAAAATTACCTGTTGCAAGATCAAAGGACATTGAAATTTCTCCAATTGGTCCGTTTCTATGTTTTGCAATAATTAGTTGTGAATCTTGAATATTATCATTTGTTTTTTTGCTAGCATAATAACTTTCACGATGCAAAAACATCACAATATCAGCATCTTGCTCGATAGAACCAGATTCTCTTAAATCTGAAAGTTGTGGAGTTTTCTTTTCCCTTTTTTCTACTTCTCTTGAAAGTTGTGATAGTGCAATAATCGGTGTGTCTAATTCACGTGCTAATTGTTTTAATTTTCTTGAAATAATTGAAACTTCAACTTGTCGATTTTCATTTCTTGTTTTTGAACTAGAATTAATTAGTTGTAAATAATCTATGATTATTAAATCGATTTGTTCTTTTTTTCTTTTTAGTCTTTGCAATTTTCAAATCATTTCATTTAATTTAATTGTTCCTGAATCCTCAATTAAAAGATTGTATTTATTAATTTTATTATCAATTGAAGCTTTGATTCTAATTCAGTGATCTTTTGTAAGTGCGCCTGGTTTTTTAAAAATTGAAGCATCTATCATAGTTTCAAGTGACAACAAACGTGCAACAAGTTGTTGTGAAGACATTTCCAAAGAAAAAAAGACTACATTTTTTTTCGCATCACATGCATTTTTAGCAAGATTTAAAGCAAAAGCAGTCTTTCCCATAGAAGGACGAGCTGCTAAAATAATTAAATCTCCTTTTTGTAAACCTGAAGTCATGTGATTTAACTTATCAAATCCAGTGGTTATTCCTTTAATATCATAGCTATATTGCTGATTACGCAACATTGTAAGTAGATCTTGTGCAACTTGTGCAATGCTGTCAAAATCTTGTTTAGCATTGATCGAAATAATTTGATTCATTTTTTCTTGAAATTCATCAATTATGTCATCACTTAATTTTTTTCCTTGTGAAATTTCTTTTTTAGATTGTTCAAAAATTTCAAGAATTTTTCTTAATTTCGTTGCTTCAGAAATTTTTTTGATATATTCAATAATTTCAGCTTCAACTACATATTCATCTAGTGAAAGACTCAAAATATATTGCTCACCACCTGCTTGTTGAAGCTTGTTTGTTCTTGATAATTCGTTGATTAGTAAATTAATATCAAAGGTTTTTGTGCTTTCCATTAAATCTGATAAAGCATTAAAGATAATACGTAATTTTGCACTAGTAAAATCTTCTATAGATAAATAATTAACTATATTAATTCATTCATTGGGATAATATAAAATATACGATATTATTTTTTCTTCTAAATCGGTTTCGTACAACCTATCATATTTATTCATCTTTTAGAACCTTTATCCTTAAGTTAGCACTTACTTCGTGTGAAAGTTTCACTTTTAAAATGCTAAGTCCTAAAGAAGTAATGTGCACTTTTTCAACTGTGTGTTTTTCAAGATGAAGACCTTTTTCTTCAAGAGCTTTAAAAACTTGTTTTGTTGAAATTGAACCATGTGGATGATCATTTGTGAACTTTAATTTAAATTCTAAAATAAGTGCTTGAATTTGTTCTTTTAGTTGTAAATCTTTTTGATGTTTTTCTTCTTTTTGCTTGATAATTTCTTGTTTTCTATGATCTAATTCTTTTATATTTTGTTCAACATAAGGAACAGCAATTTTATTTTTAAATAGATAATTTGAAGCATATCCAGGACTTACTTCAATTACTGTGTTTGCTTTACCATCTTTTGAATCTTTTATAAGTATTACTTTCATTATTTTCTCCCTGTAATTGCGTTAATAACGTTGTCTTTAAATTCTAAAAATGTCTCAGTGGTTGATTGAGCTGCTGCTGCGGAAAAATGACCACCACCCCCTACTAACTCTGCAATGTGTTGCACATTTGTATTTGGTAATGAACGAGCTGACATTTTGTAAACATTTGAATTTGGTAATTTAGCGATTACAAAAACTGCTTGTCTTTTATAAATATTTAATAAATAATCCGTTGCTATTGAAATTAAATCTGATTCAATTGCTTTATCAATAGCTGCTAAAAAATATCCAGGTTTTACTTCTTCTAAACTTTTAATTACCTCGTTAATTATAGTAAAATCTTCCTCAGAAATTTTTAAAATATTAATAGCTTCTTCAACAGACGCTCCTCAACTTGATAAAATACTTGCTGCATTAAAGGTTTTTGAAGAAGATGATTTCTTAAATTGCACTGTATCCATATAAATTCCATTTAAAAGCATTTGTGCAACCAATGGTGAAACAATTTTATCATCATAAGAATTAAGAGCAATGAATTCAGTTATAATCTCACAAGTTGAAGAAGCTAGTGTGTCAATATAATCATTTCCATAAGTTAAAAAATCAGGTTTTCCAGAAGTTACTCCATGATGATCAAAAATGAAAATATTATCTTTATTAATATACTTAAAAGCATCTGGATTTTCAATTCGCGCTTTTTCTGCTGTATCTAATAAAATAACTAAAGTGTTTGCGTTGTTTAGTAATGTTGCTTTTTTTGGTTTAATAAAAACTTTTCGATCAATTTTATCTTTTTGTAAGTTCAAAAACCTTCTTGCAGTAGCATCAAAGCTATCATTTTGAAGATAAAATTTTTTGTTATAAAGTTTGAATTCTCTTTTTGCATATTCAACTAAAAATCAACCTAAAGCATAAGCAGAACCTAAAGCATCAAGATCAGCATTAATGTGACCGTATAAAATAATTTTTTGAATATCTTCTGAAGCTAGTTTTTTAAGTAGTTTTTTGGAAACATAATTTAAATTTGTTCTTGAAGTAGTAACACTAATTTGACTATTTCTTCCATAAGAAAATGGTTTAAATCCATATTTTATAATTGTGGTTTGATTTCCACCACGAGTTTTAGAAAAATTTAGAGCATCTTTTGCTAACTTATTTAAGATCTTAAAATCCTTGATTCCAAAAGCAAAACCAGTAGAAATAGTGATATTTAAATTAGCATTTGATTCAATTTTTGTTTTTTCTACTAAATGTTTTTGGAAAATATCAAAGTTATATTGTTGTCATTCTAAAAAAGTTGCATAATTAAGAACAATTAAAAATTTTCCATTGATATATTGTCGATAAGTAAAATCATATTCAACTAATAAATTTTCAAAGAAAACATTAATTTTGTTTTGAATTGAAAACATTTCATCTTCGTTCAAAATAGAAGAAAAAACTTGAAAATTATCAAATTCAATTTCACCTATAACTCATGAATCATCAGCATATTTCGAAGTAATAGAATCTAATAAAGTTGTATCTTGAATTGACAATCAACGATTAGAAGTATTAATTTGTACACTAAGATGATTCTCACCAATAGAAAAATCGAATTTTGAAGGTAAAAGGAAGAAATTCCTGTAATTTTCGCTTTCAAATAAAGTATCAACTGATTTTCCAATTAGCGCTTTTTGGTATAAATTGTAAATAAATTCAGAAGCTCAAACTATTTTTCCATCTGTTGAAAAAACAACAACTCCTAAACCATTTTCGGATAAAACATTTTCAAAATGCTTGTAGAAAAAATTGTTTACATTGATTGATCTTTTATAAAAATGAAAAGTAACAAAGAAGAAAATTGCTATTAAAATCAAGATTAAAAACATCAATATTGTAAAAAAAGCAGAGTTTGATATATCAGATTTATAATAAACTAATAAAATAAGTCAAATAATTAATATTGAAAAAACAGTTAAAAATACAAATAATCAAGTTTTCGAAACTTTCATCTTTTTCCTTAGTTTTTATAGTAATTTTATATTTATTTTACTATTTTACAACCAAAGTAACAATTTTATCTTTGATATAGATTTCTTTAACAATGTCTTTATTTTGGATGTATTTTAAAACATTTTCATTACTTTTTGCTTTGTTTAAAATATCTTCTTTTGAATCTTCATCATTTTTTTGAATAATAGCTCTTAATTTTCCATTAACTTGCACAGCAATGTTAACAATATTGCTTAAAATTTTAGATTGATCAAATGTTGGTCATTGTTGTAAATGAATTGGTTTTTGTTCTAATTGTTCTAGTAATTCTTCTGCAATGTGTGGAGCAAAAGTTGAAAACATAATTAGAAAATCTACTAGATATTTTTTAGAACTTAAAATTTCTTGTTTATAAAGGTGATTAATGTAAACCATCATTTTAGAAATTGCAATATTGTATTTTAAAGCTTCAATATTTTCACCAATTTCTTTTATACTTTGATGATAGATAGATTCAAATTCAGCATTTGAGTAATTTTCTTCATAAATGAAGGATTTTTGCATAATTCTTACAATTCTATCTACTCATTTTTTAATTCCTTGAATACCTTCAACACTTCAAGCTTTAGTATCGATTAAAGGTGACATAAACATTAAATAAATTCTTAAGGAATCAGCACCAAATTGATTAACTACCTCGTTTGGATTAATGATGTTTCCTTTGGATTTAGACATTTTTTGTCCATCTGTTCCTAAAAGCATTCCTTGATTTACAACTTTATAAAAAGGTTCTTTTGTAGGTACGATTTTTAAATCATATAAAAATTTATATCAAAAACGAGAATAAATTAGATGACCAACAGCATGTTCTTGCCCTCCAATATATAAATCAACTGGCATTCATTTTTCAAATCGCTGATATGCTTCTTTGGATTCAATGTCTAAATAACTACCATCTGCATTTTTTAAAATATAAGCTAAAAAATATCAAGAAGAACCTGCTCATTGTGGCATCGTATTAGTTTCTCTTCTATATTTTTTTCCTTCTTTTTCAAAGAAAACTCAAGATTTATTATTAGCTAAAGGAGATTGTCCATCACCTGAAGGAGTAATATTTTCCATATAAGGTAGTTCAACAAGTTTTTCTTCTAAATAAATTTTGCCATCTTCATCAAAATAAATTGGAAATGGTTCGCCTCAATATCTTTGTCTAGAAAAAACTCAATCTTTAATTTTAAAAGCTTTAACTTGGCTTGATTTTCCTTCATTTTTTAAATCAAAATGAATATGTGCTCTTGCTTGAAAAATTGTTAAATTATTATATTTTTTTGAATTAATTAGTCTCTCTTTTTCATTAATAACTTCAATAAATTCTATGTTATTTAATAATGCAAATTCTTTGTCTCTTTCATCATGTGAAGGAACTCCCATTAAAGCTCCTGTTTGGTAATTTGCAATTACGTAATCACAAATAAAAATAGGAATTTCTTTGTTATTAACAGGATTAATTGCAAAAAGATTTGTAGCAATTCCTGTTTTGGAATTATTTTTTTGTTTTTCTCTAGCTGCAAAATTTTCTATAAAAGTTTTAATTGCTGGATTTTGATTAGCAAGTTCTTCAGCTAGTCAATGATTAGGGGATATTGCTAAAAATGTGGCACCAAAAATAGTGTCTAATCTTGTTGTAAAAATATCGACATCTTTTTGCTTATCTTGTAGTTTAAACTTAACATTTCAACCAAGAGATTTTCCTATTCAATTCTCTTGTAAACTTTTAAGTGAGGAAGGAAAATTCACAAGTTTTAAATCTTCTAATAATCTATCAGCATATTGAGTAATTTTAAGTACTCATTGCTTCATTTTTTTAGGATAAACTAAAAATCCTCCTCTTTCACTTACGAGTTGCCCTTCTTCATTTACAAGCACTTCTTCATTTGCTAAAACTGTTGCTAACTCTGGACATCAATTTACTTCTACTTCTCTAATTTCAGCTAAATTATGTTTGTATAATAAAGCAAAAATCTTTTGTGTTTGTTCATAAAATAAAGGATCAGTTGTATCAACTTCTTTATCTCAATCATATGAAAAACCTAAAGAAATGAGCTGTTTTTTAAAATTTTGAATATTTTCTTGTGTGAATTTAGCTGGATGATTTTTTGTACTTAGAGCATATTGCTCAGCAGGAAGACCAAAAGCATCTCAACCAATTGGATGAAGCACATCAAAATTATTTAATCTTTTAAATCTAGCAATGATATCTGTTGCAGTATAACCAAGTGGATGACCTATATGTAATCCAGAAGCTGAAGGATATGGAAACATATCAAGTACATAAAATTTTTGTAAATGATGATTTGTTGTTTTAAAAGTCTTGTTTTGTTGTCAATATTTTTGTCATTTTTGTTCTATTTTTAGATGATTGTACATAGTAATAAATTTTACTATATTTTTATTTTTAGTTAAATTTATAAAATGAAATTACTAATTTATACTTTGTAACTTTTTTTTCTCTTATCCAAAATAAAAAAGTATAATTTTTAAATAAAAAAGAAAGGAAAAAATGGAAATTCAACAATTTTTTAATAAGGATTTAATTTTTATTGATCAAGAAATTAAAAACAAAACTGAAGCAATTTCTTTCATTAGCTTAAAACTTAAATCTAATAATTTTATTGCTGATTTTACACAAACACAATCTGAATTTTCAAGTAGAGAAGAGCAAGTATCTACCTATTTAGGTGATTTTATTGCAATGCCTCATATTAGAAACAAAAATGTTGTAAAAAATTCAATAATGTTTATTAAAAATTCTAAAGCCATTAGTTGAAATAATACTCCAGGACAAGAAGAAGTTAAATTTATTTTTGCTATTGCTTTAAACGATCAGGAACAAGCTGATTTGCATATTCAAATTATTCAACAACTATCTAAAATGTTTATGCAAAAAGAATTTTTACAAAAATTAGAAGCAATTAAAACTCAAGAAGAATTTCTACAACTAATCTCTCGTTTTTCTTCAGAAAATGAAGAAAAAACACAAGAAACATTTACTTCTAAATTTGATGTTGTAGCTATTACTTCTTGTCCAACAGGGATAGCGCATACTTACTTAGCCAAGAGTAATTTAGAAGAAGCAGCTAAAAAAATGGGTGTAAGTATTAAAGTAGAAACTCAAGGTGCCGATGGTGTACAAAATAAATTAACTAACTTTGAATTAAAAAATGCAAAGGGTTTAATCATTGCAAGTGATAGAGAAATTGAAAAATCTCGTTTTGCTCATCTTGATAATGTTTTAGAGGTTTCTGCTAAAAAAGCGATTCACAATGCTGAAGAGCAAATTAAAAAAGTATTAGAACACAAAGGAAAAATGCTTAAAACAGCTTCAGCAAGTAGTGGTAATGCTTCAGAAAATGAAGCACAAATGTCATTTTATGATTTCCACAAAAGAATGTATCGTTCATTATTGTCAGGAATTTCATATATGTTACCATTTATTGTTTTTGGTGGAATCATAATCGCCTTTGCCTTTATTTTAGATCTAATTATCGGAGCTGCTTATGGGCAAAATCTTAATTCTCCTGCATTTTTAAAAAGTTTTGGTAGCAACTATGCATTTTCAAACTTAATTTTAAGTGTTGGAAAAATTGGAATGTCACTTGCTGTTTCCATTTTAGCAGCATTTATTAGTTTTTCACTTATTGGAAGACAAGGATTATTGCCTGGATTTGTAATTGGTGCGATTGCAAGTGGTCAATTAGCCTCATCATATGGATTTTTAGCTCCATCACTTGCAAATGATTATAACTTATCAGCTAATCAAATTTTAACTACAGGGTCAGGATTTATTGGGGCAATTTTTGGTGGTTTTTTTGCCGCAGCTATGGTTATTGTATTTAATAACTACATTTTAAAAGCTTTACCTAAAAACTTACAAGGAATTAAAAATATTTTATTAATTCCTTTATTAGCAACTATTACAATTGCTTTATTATTTTGAGCTTTAAATATAGTTTTAATTTATGTTAATTTTGGACTTACTATCTTCTTATCCATTTTAGAATCTAAAACATACTTAGTGTGATTACTAGGACTTGTAATTGGAGCAATGATGGCATTTGACTTAGGAGGACCAGTAAATAAAGCTGCTTATATTTTTGCAACATTTACAGTTTCACAAAGAGGAACTTCTTCTATTTCAATGGCTGCAGCTATGTTATCAGGAATGATACCTCCATTAGGAATTTCTCTTTCTATGTTTGTTAATAAAAAACTATGAACTAAAGAGCAAATTCATGCAGGTAAATATTCTAATATAGTTTTTGGATTATCCTTTATTTCAGAAGGAGCAATTCCATATACAGCTAATAAACCAAAAGTACTTTTCCCTTCAAATATAATAGCAGGAATAGTAACAGGAATTTCTTCAGCTTTATTAGGAATTAATATTATTGCACCACATGGTGGAATATTTGTTGTCTTTTTAGCAAGAACAAATTTAGTAGAATCTACTGGCGCACAAATTGGTTTAGGAATTTTGTTCTGAATCTTGGTTTTACTCATCGGAACTATTACTCACGCATTTTGTATTTGATTCTTCTCAAAAGTTGAAAAACTGGGGTGAAACTTTAAAAAAATCTTCAAAAAAGAAGCAAAATAGTAAAACAAATTCTTGAATTAAAAAATCAGCTTCTATTTTGAGGTGATACCCTTTTCTTGAAAAAATTTTTGAGTGTTTTAATTAATTATAATTTGAAATGAATGTTTCCCTAAATTTAATGGGAGACATTCATTT